>JAFAFN010000541.1 GCA_023423475.1 Actinomycetes bacterium
TCGTCACGCGGGTGGGTCGTGCCGAACCAGCCGTCGTCGAGCAGGAACAGCTCGGCACCCAGGTCCGCCGATCGCTCGATCAACTCGACGATGCGGGCCTCGTCGAAGTCGAAGAAGGTCGCCTCCCAGTTGTTGGCGACGATCGGACGCAGTCGCTCGGGGTCGCGCAGCACGCGGTCGCGGGTCCAACGGTGGAACGAGCGAGTGAGCGCGGCACGCCCCGTCGAGGACCACGTCCACGCGACGGTCGGCGTCACGAAGCGGACACCCGGGTCGAGCAGGTAGTCGGCACCCATCGGGTTGGCTCCTGCCCGGAGGCGCAGCTCGCGTGAGCCGTCCAGCGCGGCGTTCGGTCGGACGTCCACGTCGAAGCGGATGTTCCCGCCCCAGGCGATCGACAGCCCGAGCACGTCGCCGCTGTGCTCGTTCGACGGACCGAACGGCGACACGAGCAGGCACGGGTCTCGTTGCAGGTGCGGCTGCAGTCCGCCGAGGCTGGCCAGAGTGGTGACACCGTGGGTGAGCGGGTCGGTCGACCAGCGCCACTCGTCGGCCCACCCGCCGCCGCTGAACTGGCTCAGATCCGCATCGGGGGTGACCACGAGCAGCGGCGCCACCGTGTCGTAGTCGAACAGTCGGACCGGGCCGTGCTCGTCGTGTTCGATCTCGATCCACTGCTCGAGCACCGCCGAGGCCGGGTGGGTGCGCAGGTGGTGCTCGAGGGTGAAGTCGAGCTCCTCGTCCCGGCAGCGCACCACGACGTGCTCACCGTCGGGACCCTGCTCACGGTCGATCCCGGTCACCACCAACCGGGTGGTCGTGGTGCCGTCGGAGTGGGTGGCGCGGAGCGCCGCTGCACGGAACGGGTCGCCACCGCCCCACGTCGGGAACGCGTCCGGGTACCACTTGGCCGCCACGTCGCAGGCGGCTTCGTGACCCGAGGGTCCGACTCCCACCTGGCGGAGCCGGCCGTGCTCGTCGACGACCCAGGTCAGTCCCCACCCTCCGGCATCGACGCGGATCAGGGTCTCGGGAGCGGGTCGATCTGGTGCTCCGTTCGGCTCGCTCGGCTGCATCTGACTCACCGTACCGACGAGCGGCCGGACGGTCGATCAGACCTGGTCGGCGTCTCCGGCCTGCGCGTCGCGGTAGCGACCGGGACTCTCACCGACGACGGCCCGGAAGTCCCTCGTGAAGTGCGACTGGTCGGCGTAGCCGAGGTCGACGGCGAGCGCCGCCAGGGTGAGATCCGGCTCCTCGCGGATGCGGAAGGCGGCCTCTTGGAGCCGGCGACGCTGGAAGAGCCACGACGGAGGGACGCCGACACGGGTCCGCAGCAGCCGTTGCAGGCTGCGCTCCGACACACCGAACAGCTCGACGAGGTCGGCCGGACCACGCAACGACACGTCGTGCTCGACGGCGTCGCACACCGCGTTGACGAGCAGCACCTGGTCATCGACGCGCTCGAGCCACGGCCGCAGCCAGTCGCAGTACGCGGCGAGCGCCTCGGCGTCCGCCCCGGCGCGATCGTCCGGCACCATCGCGGCGCGGATGCGCCCGACGAGCTGCTCACCGTCGGGGATCGGCTGCTCGGCCCCGAGATGGAGCGAGTGGTCGACGGGCGCGACCAACCATCCGGCACCGGGTCGCAGCAGCACACCGACCGCCCAGCCGTCGCCGTGCAGCTCGCGTTCGCCGACACCGCTCGACGGGAAGTGGAGCGCCTCGTGGTCGTGCTCGACCACGACGTTCACCGCCGGGTAGTTCAGCACCGGCTGATGGTGCACCACGCCCTCGGGCAGCGACCAGCGCGGGATCCAGACCTGGCGCGCCAGCGCCGCGAACTCGTCATCGAGCCCGAGGCGTGAGATCGAGAACGGGCCCTCGGGTCGCAGCTGCCCCTTCTCGGCGAGGGGCACCGCCGTCGTCGATGCCGTCGTCTGTGTCGTCGTCTGGGTCGTCACGCCGTCCACGACGTCATCGTAGGACCGGCCCCCGACACCGCGACCCTGTCGGGATCGTTCGGGCCTGTCGGGATCGTTCAATACAGCCCGCCTGTCGATCCGTAGCGTCGGCGGCATGGATGACCTCTCGCTCCGCAGCGCCGTGACCGGCGACCACACGACCGACGGACGGCCCCACGGGTTCAGCTCGCTGACCCCGTTCCTGGTGATCGCCGACGCAGCCGCCGCGCTCGAGTTCTACGAGTCCGTGCTCGGCGCCGAAGTCAGCGGCGTCACGCAGTTCCCCGGACCGGACGGCGAGCCGATCGTCGTGCACGCGGAGGTCCGGCTGCGCGACGGGCGCTTCCAGATCGGACAGCCCAACCCCGACTACGGCCTGGTGCCGCCGGCGGGCGACGGCTTCTTGGCGAGCTACTCGCTCGGGCTCTACGTCACCGACGTCGACGACACCCTCGAGCGGGCCGTCGCCGCGGGGTCGACGGTGCGGGAACCGGCGATGACCTTCGTGTCCGGCGACCGGTTCGCGTCGGTGGTCGACCCGTTCGGTACCCGTTGGTCGTTCATGACCAGGGTCGAGGACCTCTCCGAGGACGAGAGCGCTCGACGCGTCGCCGAGTGGGCTGCCGAGCAGGCCGCCACGTCGGGTAGCTAGCGCTCAGTCGGCGAGGAGCACGATCTTGCCGAACTTGCCGCCCTCGCGGAAGCGGTCGTAGGCGGCGCTCGCCTCGCCCATCGGGAAGGTCGCGGCGACCGGCACGGTCAGTCGGCCGGCCTCGAGCAGCGGCACCACCTGACGACCGACGCGTGCCGCGGCGATCGCCTTCTCCTCGAGCCGTCGCGACCGCAGCGTCGAGCCGTGGATCCGCGCCCGGCGGTTCATGAGGGCCAGCAGGTCGAGCTCGGCCCGGAAGCCCCCGGCGCCGACGCCGATCACGCAGATCCGCCCGCCGAGCTCGAGCGACGCGACGTCCGCGGGCAGGTTCGATGCGCCGATGAGCTCGAGCACGACGTCGAAGGGACC
>JAFAFN010000055.1 GCA_023423475.1 Actinomycetes bacterium
CGACACGCACATGGGCGGCTTCGTGCTCGCCGGTGCGCTCGCCTTCCGCCTGTTCGTCTACCTCTTGCCGATGTACCTGCTGATCCTCGTGATCGCCGGCGCCGCCCTGTCGGTCGACCCCGACAGCCCACGGGTCCTCGCCAACACCGCCGGGGTCTCCGCGAGCCTCGCGTCGATGCTGTCCGAGGCCGCGTCCACCTCGCAGCGCAGCATGTGGTTCCTCGTGCCCGTCACGCTGTTCGCGCTCGGCGTCGCCGCGAACTCGGCGTACAAGGTCCTCTACACGGCGCACTCCCGTGCCTGGAACCTGGCCGCGAAGCGGTCCGCCAGGTCCACGGCCGCCGCCGCGGCCGGCTTCTTCGTCGCCTCGATCGCGATCGCGGGCGGCCACTACGTCGTGCGCGGCATGCGACATGGCGCGTTGATCCCGGTGGCGATGGTCGTCGCGACGCTCTACTTCGGGGCCCTCTGGCTGATCATCTCGCGCTACCTGCCGCGGGCGTCCGGTGCGGGCTGGTGGTGGCTGCTGCCCGGCGCCGCGTTGGTCGGGATCGGCACCCAGGGCCTCTACCTGTTCTCGGTCTTCTACCTCAGCCGCAAGATCGAGAGCGCCACCGAGGCCTACGGCGCGCTCGGCATCGCCGCGTCGCTCCTGGCGTGGTTGTACCTCGTCGGGCGTCTGGTCGTCGCGGCACCCGTGCTCAATGCGACGCTGTGGGAGCGCTACGGCGCACCGGACACCAGCGACACCGAAGGGGACCCGTCATGACCGAGGAGCGCGAGCTGTTCGAGACCGCCCGGCTGGGTCCGCTCGAGCTGCGCAACCGCATCATCAAGGCGGCGACGTTCGAGGGCGTCACCCCCGATGGCGTCGTGACCGACGAGCTCGTCGAGTTCCACCGCCGGGTCGCGGCCGGCGGCACGGCCATGAGCACCGTCGCCTACCTGTCGGTCGCGCCCGAGGGCCGCACCGACTCGGGCTGCATCCTCCTGGTGCCCCGTGCGCTGGACGGACTGCGCCGTCTGACCGACTCGATCCACGCCGAGGGCGCACTCGCCTCGGCCCAGGTCGGTCACGCCGGCCCGGTCGCGAACGCGTCGTCGAACAAGGCGACGTCGATCACACCCGGGCGCATGTTCAACCCGCTCGGCATGCGCTTCAGCCGCGCCGCCGACGACTACGACATCGAGCGCATCACCAGCGACTACGCCCGGGCGACCGCGCTGTGCGTCGAGGCCGGCTTCGACGCCGTCGAGATCCACGTGGGCCACAACTACCTGCTGAGCTCGTTCCTGAGCCCGAAGTTCAACCACCGCAAGGACCGCTGGGGCGGCTCGATCGAGAACCGCGCACGCTTCACCCGCAAGGTGCTCGACGCCGTGCGGAGCTCGGTCGGCGACGACGTCGCGGTCACGGTGAAGCTCAACATGACCGACGGCTACCGGGGTGGGCTGAGCGTCGAGGACAGCGTCCAGGTCGCCCGCATGCTCCAGGACGACGGCACCGTCGACGCGCTCGAGCTCACCGGCGGCAGCTCCCTTGCGAACCCGATGTACCTGTTCAAGGGGGCGGCACCGACGGTCGAGTTCCGCGAGAACCTGCCGTGGTTCCTACGCACCGGCTTCCGAGCGGTCGGCGACAAGTTCCTGCGGACCTACCCGTACTCGGAGCTGTACTTCCTGTCGATGGCCGAGCGGTTCCGCGAGGAGCTCGAGGTGCCCCTGATCCTGCTCGGCGGGATCAGCACGCTCGACAGCGCCCGGGCCGGCATCGCCGCGGGCTTCGAGTTCGTCGCCATGGGCAGGGCCCTGCTGCACGACCCCGACATCGTCTCGGAGTGGCAGCGCGGCGAGCAGCTCGTGTCCGGCTGCCTGCACTGCAACCGCTGCATGCCGACGATCTACACCGGCACCCGGTGTCCCCTGGTCGATCCACGACCGGGCGACCGCCCGATCGTCGTGCCCGAATGGGCCAGGGACCGCCCGGTGACCGGCTCGGCGCAGCGGATCGCCAGCAGCGCGCCGTAGATCGCCAGCGCCAGCCGGCGTCAGTCGAAGGCGCCACCTCGATCGAGCTCGGCGACGTGCTCGACGATCGTGGGGCCCAGTGCGACGAGGCCATCGAGGTCGTCCGCGACGAGCAGCGGCACGACCAGCGACCCCACCGCGGCGACGACGATGCGCGCCGCGGCCAGCGCACGTTCGGACCCATCGGTGTCGAGCACCTCGGCGAGTCCCAGGGCGAGCCGTTCCTGCACCGCGGCGCGCCGGAGGATCGCCTCGCCACCCACCGCGTTGACCTCGACCAGGAAGAGCCGCGCGGCCGCGGGTTCCTCGGCGAGCAGCTCGAGGTAGGCGGACACCACCGCCCGCACCCGTTCGGCCCGAGTGCCTTCGTCGACCCTCGATCGCTCGACCCGGTCGATCAGGATGTCGGCCACCAGGTCGAAGGCGGCGAGGAAGCAGTCGGCCTTGTCGGTGTGGAGCCGATAGAAGGTCTCCCGCGACACCCCGGCGCGCCCGAGGATGTCCGCGACCGAGGTGCCGACGTAGCCCGACTCCCGCATCGCCTCGATCATCCCGACCGCGAGACGCAGGCGCTGGTCGGTCTCGACCTGTTCACGCGTCAACTGGTGGCGCCCTCGCGGCAGACGGCTCACGAGCCGACCGCTGGCCCGCGCGGCGCATCGGGCTGGATACGCAGCGCGGTGATGGCGGTCGCGAGCATCTCGTAGTGACCGACGAGCAGCACGAGCTCGATGAGCTCGCGGACGTCGAGGTGCGCCGCCAGCGCCGACCAGCGTGCGTCGTCCAGGTCGCCGTGGTGGTGCAGCGCGTCGACGGCTTCGAGCATCGCCCGCTCCCGCGGCGTCCAACCCGACGCCCCGGGCCCGATGACGAGCCGGTCGACGTCGGCGCGGGTGACACCAGCGCGTGCGCCGAGCCGGACGTGGTGCTCGAACTCGTAGGCGCAGTCCCGCAGGTGGGCGACCCGCAGGATGACCAGCTCGGTCTGGCGTCGTGGCAGACGGCCCCCGGGCATGAGGCGCCCGGCGAAGCGCAGCCACCCCCGGAACAGCTTGCGGTGCCGACCCAGGGTCAGGAACAGATGGGGCGGACGGGTGCCGCCGACCCGCCCGGCGACCGCACTGATCCCCCAGGTGACCATGCCGACGTCGTGTCGATCGCCCGGCTCGATGCGTGCGTCGCTCATGACGAGCGTCCTCCGGTGGATCGAGGCTCGGGCTGCGCGGTGGTCAGCTCGACCTGCTCCCGACGGGCGGTGTCGAGGACCTCGCCGAGTCCACGTCGGGTGGCGACGTCGACCACGTGCTGGGCGATCATCCGGATCGGCAGCACCGGTCGGACCCAGGCCGGCGCGACGATGATCCGCGCCCGCCGGGCGATGCCCCGTTCGACCGCGTCGATGCCAACTCCGAGCGGGGTCACGCCGGTGATCGACTTCCCCTTGAGCAGCTGCTTCGCCGCTGCGGTGTCGAAGCCGCGGGAGGTCATGTCGGTGTCGAGCTCCGAGAAGTAGGCCACACCCACCCGAGCGCCCGAGGGGCGCAGCTCCTGACGGAACGTGTTGCCCATCGCCTCGACCGCCGCCTTCGACGAGCTGTACGCGCCGAGCAGCGGGACCTGCACCGCTGCGGCGAGCGACGCGACGGCCAACGCGTACCCACCGGGGTGCGACACGTGCGGGGCGGCCGCACGCAACGTGTAGTAGGTGCCGAGCACGTTGACCGACACCATGCGCTCCATGATCGTCGGGTCGCCGCCCGCCATCGGGAGCTGCGCGGCGATGCCCGCGTTCGCGACGACCACGTCGAGTCCGCCGAGCGACGTCACGGCCGCGTCGACGGCGTCGTCGACCGCCGCGCGGTCCGAGACGTCGCAGGTCCACCAGGGCGCACCCAGGGGCTCGGCGACCTGCTCGAGCAGCTCGGGTTCGAGGCCGAGCAGCGCGAGGCGGGCACCGCGCTCGTGCAGTCGCGCGGCGAGGGCGGCGCCGATGCCGCGAGCGGCGCCGCTGATCACCACTCGACGGCCGGCCAGGTTCGGGACGTTGCGAAGAGCCATCGCCGACACCCTAGCCATCCACGAACAGATGTGTTCGTGGATGCGATCACCCCTCGTGGGTGATGCGCTCCCCCGTGTCGGGGCACAGAATGCAAGGGATCGAGACGTGCTGGGTCGGACCGGTGCCCCTGGCGTCCACCCGAGCATCCAGGAGCCCCGATGACCGTCGTGCACGAGCCGCTTCCTGCCCAGGACGTGTTGCCCTTCCCGCCGACGCCGTCGGCCAGCATCGCAGGGCGGACCATGCAGGAGTCGGAGTACGCCCAGCGGGCCCGTCCGTCGCACCTGCCCGAGGACGCGCCGAACATCCTGATCGTGCTCATCGACGACGCGGGGCCGGGTCTGCCCGACACCTACGGCGGCGAGGTCCGCACCGACAACCTCACCCGGGTGCACGACCAGGGCATCGGCTTCAACCGGTTCCACACCACCGCCATGTGCTCCCCCACCCGCGCGTCGCTGCTGTCGGGTCGCAACCACCACCGCATCGGCAACGGCCAGATCGCCGAGCTGGCCAACGACTGGGACGGCTACTCCGGTCACATCCCCAAGAGCAGCGCGCTCGGTGCCGAGGTCCTGCGCAACTACGGCTACTCGACCGCGGCGTTCGGCAAGTGGCACAACACACCCGCCGAGGAGACGACCGCGGCGGGCCCGTTCGAGTCGTGGCCGACCGGCATGGGCTTCGAGTACTTCTACGGGTTCCTCGCGGGCGAGGCGTCGCAGTACGAGCCGAACCTGGTCCGCAACACCACGGTCGTGCTGCCGCCGAAGACGCCGGAGGAGGGCTACCACCTCTCCGAGGACCTGGCCGACGACGCGATCCACTGGCTGCACAACCACAAGGCGCTCGAGCCCGACAAGCCGTTCTTCATGTACTGGGCGAGCGGCTGCCTGCACGGCCCGCACCACGTGATGAAGGAGTGGGCGGACCGCTACGCCGGCAAGTTCGACGACGGCTGGGATGCCTACCGCGAGCGTGTGTTCCACCAGGCGAAGGAGAAGGGCTGGATCCCCCAGGAGGCGCAGCTCACCCCTCGGGACCCGACCCTGACCGCGTGGGACGACATCCCGGAGGACGAGAAGCCGTTCCAGCGCCGGCTCATGGAGGTCGCCGCGGGCTTCGCCGAGCATGCGGACGTCCAGGTCGGTCGACTGCTCGATGCGCTCGACGACCTCGGCTACGGCGACGACACGCTCGTGTTCTACATCTGGGGCGACAACGGCTCCTCGGGTGAGGGCCAGAACGGCACGGTCAGCGAGCTGCTGGCGCAGAACATGATCCCGACCACCGTCGACATGCACATCAAGGCGCTCGACGAGCTCGGCGGCCTCGACGCGCTCGGCTCCCCCAAGACCGACAACCAGTACCACGCCGGTTGGGCCTGGGCCGGCAGCACGCCCTACAAGGGCATGAAGCTGCTCGCGTCGCACTTCGGCGGCACGCGCAACCCGATGGCGATCCGTTGGCCCGGTCGCATCACCCCCGACCCGGTGCCACGCACGCAGTTCCACCACTGCAACGACATCGTGCCGACGATCTACGAGATCATCGGGATCACGCCACCGCGGGTCGTCAACGGCATCGCGCAGGACCCGATCGACGGGACCAGCTTCGCCTACGTGCTCGACGATCCCGATGCGCCGGGCCGCCTGCACACCCAGTACTTCGAGATCATGGGCAGCCGGTCGATCTACCACGACGGCTGGATCGCCTCGGCCTTCGGTCCGCGCATCCCGTGGGTGCCGGGCCGACCCGACGGCATCGACACCTGGACTCCCGACGTGGACGTCTGGGAGCTCTACAACCTCGACGAGGACTGGACCCAGGCGAACGACCTGGCCGCCGAGCAGCCCGAGAAGCTCGCCCAGATGAAGGAGACGTTCTCGATCGAGGCGGCCCGCAACAGCGTCTACCCGGTGGGTGGCGCGCTGTGGGTCCCCGTGTTCCACCCCGAGATGCGCATCTCGACGCCGTACCGCGAGTGGAACTTCACCGGCGACATCACCCGCATGCCGGAGTTCTGCGCGCCGGCGCTCGGCAACCGCGACAACCTCGTCACGATCACCGCGGACGTCACCGAGGACACCAACGGCGTGCTGTACGCGCTCGGTGGTGCGGGCGGTGGGCTCACGTTGTTCGTCCAGGACGGGATCCTGAAGTACGAGTACAACCTGTTCATCCTGATGCGCACGAAGATCCAGGCCGAGCGCAAGCTGCCGACGGGCAGCGTGACGATCGAGATCGAGACCCGCTACGCCGAGGCCCGACCGGGCGGTCCGCTCAACATCACGATCAAGGTGGACGGCGAGGAGTACGCGTCCGGCACGGTCCCGATCAGCGCACCGCTGCTGTTCAGCGCGAACGACTGCCTCGACATCGGCACCTGCCTCGGTGGCCGAGTCTCGCTCGACTACTTCGACACCGCGCCGTTCCCCTTCGACGGCACGATCCACCACGTCAACGTCCGCTACCTGACCTGACCTGACCTGAACGGGGCTGACCTGGGCTGGGCTCAGGTCAGCCCGAGGCGATCGGCGAACGCCGACATCTCGTCGCAGACCTCGGACAGGTCCGAGCTCTGCGACGGCGACACGACCAGGCGGTGCGCGCCCAGCTCGGCTGCCTGCTCGGCCGACTCGAGGGTCGTGGTGGCGAGCGCGCCGCCGAGGCTCAGCTCGAGTCGGCCCGGGTCGCGCCCGACCTCTTCCGCGCTGCGGCGCATGAGCTCGACCTTCTCGGCGAGCTCGGCGCCGCGCAGCCCGAGGGGCTGCAGCCCGTCGCCGCGACGCCCCGCTCGACGCGCCGCGGCGTCGCTGTGACCCCCGATGTGGATCGGCACGCCGTCGGAACGGACCGGCTTCGGGTTCGAGTACGCGTGCTCGAAGTCGAAGAACTCGCCGTGGAACGACGCGCCCTCGTCCGTGTCGGGTGCCCACAGCGCGCGCATGGCGTCGATGGTCTCGTCGGTGCGACGCCCACGCGTCGAGAAGTCGGTGCCACAGGCCTCGAGCTCCTCGCGCATCCAACCCACGCCGATGCAGAGCCGCAGCCGACCGCCCGAGAGCTGGTCGATCGTGGCGAGTCGCTTGGCGAGCACCACGGGATGGTGCTCGGGCAGCACCAACACGCCGGTCGAGAGCCCGAGCGTGGTGGTCGACGCGGCGAGGAAGGCGAGCACGTCGAGCGGGTCGGGGATGACGCAGTCGTCGTGCAGCGGGAAGTCACCCGTCGCCGAGTAGGGGTACGGGTCGGCTCGGCGCGAGACGACCACGGCGTGCTCGACGAGCACGATCGACTCGAAGCCGACCGCCTCGGCGTGGCGGGCGAACCCGGTCATCCACACCGGGTCGGCGGTCACGTCGGAACGGACGGGAGGGATGATGGCGAACTGCATGGTCGTGCTCCGTGGATCGTCGGGGTGCGAGGCGGGCTGATCAGGGTCAGGCCAGGTGCGGTGCGGCTCGGCCGGCCACGGGTGGCAGGTCGAGGTAGGTGCGAACACCCGGTTCGGCCCGGCAGACGTAGGGCACGGCGTTCACGCAGTGCAGCGCGGTGGCGACGATGCCCGGGTTGCGCACCAGGCCCGCAGCGATGCTCTCGGGGTGCAGGCCGTGGAAGATCGTCGTCGTCGACGGGTCACCGGTGACCTCGACCTCGAAGCGCTCGCCCTCGGGGCCGAAGGTCCACCCGGGGTCGAGGTGCTCGTCGCCCATGAACCAGTTGACCGCCGCGGTCACGACCGGCTCACCGTCGACGGTCGCCTCCCATCGGAACCGCTGCGCGGCGACCAGGCCCGGTTCGATCACACCGATCGGCGAGTCGATCGGCGCGGTGGCGACGGCCAGCTCGTGGGTGCTCTGCAGCTCGTCGTCGATGCGGAACCCGAGCTCCTCGGCGACCATGCGCACCGACTGCCCGAAGCCTCCGCCGAGCACCGCCGGCATGATCGAGCCGCGCGCCGCTTCGGGTGTCGCGCCGAAGAGCATCCAGTCGCGGATGACGTCGGGCGCGCCGTAGGTGCGGATGTCGGAGAACTCCTCGGCGCGCACGTGGGTGATCGAGCCCGACAGCGCCGAGAGCACGAGCGGGAAGCGCTCGGTGATGCCGCCGGGGTGGATGCCCGTGCCGTGCAGCACACTGCGGGCGTCGCGACAGAGTTGGTCGAGTTCGGCCAGCTCCTCACCACGCGGGTGGATCCAGCCGAGTGGTGTCACCACGCTGGTGCCGGCGCGGAGGATGCGGCGCACGACCGACGCATCGGGCATCAGCGGGCTGTAGATGACGCAGTCGGCGTCGAGCTCCAGCAGCTCGTCGACGTCGGTGGT
>JAFAFN010000069.1 GCA_023423475.1 Actinomycetes bacterium
GTGCAGTACGGGAGCGGTGGTCACGCCCCGGAGGCTACGGATGCCGCTCCGCAGGGTCGCCCGACTTCGCCGTCGCCCGTGGGATCAGCCCACCCTGGCCGTCGGGGTGAACTTCACCGGCAGACGCTTGATGCCGCCGACGAGCGGGACTCCCGCTGCCTCGAGGTAGGTCGGCTCTCCGACGACCTCGAGGTCGGGCAGGCGGGTGTGCAGCTGGCGGAACAGCACCGACAGCTCACGGCGGGCCAGGTGCGCACCGAGGCAGAAGTGCGGACCTGGTCCACCGAAGCCGACGTGCGGGTTGGGGTCGCGACGCACGTCGAAGCGCTCGGGATCATCGAACACCCTCGGGTCGCGGTTGGCCGCGCCGTAGAACATGACGAGCTTGTCGCCCTCGTCGAAGTCCTGGCCCGACAACGTGAGGGGTCGGGTGACCGTGCGTCGCATGAACGTCACCGGCGAGGCCATGCGCACGATCTCCTCGACCGCGGTCGGGGTGACGCCGTCGAGATCGGCCTGCCAGATGGCGCGCTGCTCGGGGAACTGGTGCAGGAAGTTCACGCCGTAGCTCGACGCGGTGCGAGTGGTGTCGTTGCCCGCGACGGCGAGCAGGATGAAGAACGGCGCGATCTCCTCGGGGGAGAGCATGTCCTCGCCGAGGTCGTTGTGGACCAGGGCCGAGGTCAGGTCGTCCTTCGGATCCTTGCGTCGCGCCTCGGCCAGCTC
The DNA here is from genome assembly GCA_023423475.1 of Actinomycetes bacterium. GTDB lineage: Bacteria > Actinomycetota > Acidimicrobiia > Acidimicrobiales > Microtrichaceae > JAFAFN01. Next base: position 727 of record JAFAFN010000069.1, read on the forward strand.
GCCCATCAGGGTCGTCAGGGTGATGCCGGCCTCCATGAGGGCGGTCACGATGTCCTTGCCGCCCATCATCTCGGGGTCGCCGGCGCCGAGGATGACGTTCGTCGCGTCGAGCACGGTGCCGAACTCGCTGCGGGGGATGCCCATCATGTCGCAGATGATGAGCAGGGGGAACGGCTGGGAGATCGCCTCGACGAGGTCGACCTCGCCCTTCTCGCACATGTCGTCGATCACCTCGGTGCAGATGGTCTCGACGGAGTCCAGCACCCCGGCGAGCGCGCGGGGTGTGAAGGATCGGGCGACGATGCCGCGCTGACGTGCGTGGCGGGGGTCGTCCATGGTGATGAACGAGCCGAAGAACTCCATCGCCTCGGTCGGCATGTCGGCGATCGAGATCGAGCCCTGTCCGGAGCAGAAGTCCTGGGCGTGGCGGCTGATCTCGACGACGTCCGCGTAGCGGGTCACGGCGTGGAACACGTCGGGGACGCCGGAGAGCGGGTTCTCGGACTCGGCGCGGACGAAGGGACCCTGTTCGCGCAACGTCGCGAAGTCGGCCATGCGATTCTCGAGCGGCCGGCGCCAGAAGTCCGGGTTGCCGAGCTGCAGCTGGTCGGTCGTCATGGTCGCGTCCCCCCGGGTCGTGGTCGCGGCGCTCCGCCGCGAGTCGCACGATAGGCGATCACTGCTCGCATAACAGGTCGTGGGGTGGATCAGCCGGTCGAGCGTGACGACAGCCCGTCGAGGAAGGTGCCGAGCCCGAACGCGAACACCTCGTCGGGCGTCGGCGCCGAGTCGTCCACCTCGCCCGCAGCGAGCGCCCGTCCCGCGCTGCTGGTGTCGAAGTACACGGTGCCGAGCACGAAGTCGATGAGGGCGAGCACCGCAGGCGTCGCCACCTCGACCGGGAAGCCGGCATCGATGACGCTCTCGAGTCCGACCGCGGCGCCCCGCACGGCGTTGGGGCCCAGCAGCGGGGCGGCGGTGAGCGCAGGCAGCAGCGGCGCGTGCTCGAGCAGCACCCGGCGGAGCTCGTGCGCGAGTCGTTCGACGCGCTGACGCCCGGGGACGTCGGCGGTGGGCAGCACCACCTCGCCGATCACGTGGTCGACCATCAGGACCACCAGTTCGTCGCGACTCGCGACGTGGCGGTAGAGCGATGCGCTGCCGGTGCCGAGCTCGTCCGCGATGCGGCGGACCGTCAGCGCAGCGAGCCCCTCGTCGTCGACGAGCCCGAGGGCGACCTCGACGATGCGCTCGACGGTGATGCCGTCGGCCCGGGGTCGTGAGCGTCGCATCCGGTCGTCCCGGGCGACCCACCACTCCGCGGTTCCGGGGATCTGCACGGCCGCGGTCATCGCGGCCATCGTACGGCGACGCGCCGGTGCGGCGGACCGATCGGTCCGCCGCACCGTCAGGGTCGTCCCGCTCAGCGAGGCGTCGAGGCGCTGCGCCGACGACTCGTCGCGGACTGCATCATCCAGCCCAGCAGCAGCGCCACCGACCCGAGCAGGGTCAGCAGCGCCGCGTGGCCGCCGGTGAACGCGAGCGACGCGGGTCGCTGCCCGGTCGCCGGCGCCGAGGCGGACGACGCGCCGTGTGACGACGGCGTGGCGCTCGGTGCGGACTCCGGCGTGGTGGCGGGCCGCTCCTCGCTGAGGCCGAGCACGGTGGCATCGAGGTTGACGGTCCGCAGCGACCCGTCGGCGGCGACGCCGTTGAGCTGGATGGTGGTGTCGCCCACCTCGAGGTCGCCGGGCAGCGGCAGCGATGCCGTGAAGGTCCCGTCGGGTCCGACGGTGACCTCGCCGAGCAGGACCGCCGGCTGGCCCATCAGCCAGACGTCCACGGTGCTGCCCGGAAGGAACCCGGAACCCGACACGGTGACGGAGCCCGACGGGGTCAGCACCAGGTGGCCCCGCGCGTCGAGCTCGGAGCCCAAGCGGTCGGCGTCGAGCGTGCGGATGTCGATACTGATGTCGCCGTCGGTGAGTCGCTGGGTACCCCGAGGGGTGTCGAAGTCGCCGGTCGCCGGCGACGGCTTGGTGACGGTGATCGGTCGCGGGACGCCGTCGACGAGGTGCTGGCCGCCACCGGTGCTGCCGCCGTTGCCACCGCCGTGACCGCCGCCGTTGCCACCGCCGTTGTTCGGCACGGGCACGGGTGCGGTCACCGGCGAACCCGGGAGCTCGTTGCTCGACGGGCCGTGGCCCGCATCGTTGATCGCTCGGATGCGCACCGGGTAGGTGGTCTGGTTCTCGAGCGGCGAGATCACCAGCGGTGAGGTCGCGCTGCGATGGCGGTGCCACGTGATGCCACCGTCGACGGAGTACTCGTACCCGGTGATCGGGGCACCGCCGTCGTCGGTCGGTGCAGTGAAGGTCACGGTCACCGAGCGGTTGCCGGCGGCGATCGACGAGATGGTCGGCGCGCCGGGCACCGTACGTGGCGTCGAGGTCACCGGCGACGCCGGCGCGCCGACGCCGGCGACGTTGATCGCCTGCACCCGGAACGAGGTCGCGGTGCCGTTGACCAGACCCGTGAGCTCGGCGGTGGTGGCGGTGGAGCCGGTGTCGGCGATCGCGGTGGTCCGGGTGTTGCCGCCGTCGGTCGAGGTCTCGATGCGGTAGCCGGTGATCGCGGCGCCGCCGTCGTGGGCCGGGGGCGACCACGTCAGGGTCGCCGAGGTGTCGC
>JAFAFN010000076.1 GCA_023423475.1 Actinomycetes bacterium
TGATCCACGGCGACACGAAGTCCGTCTCCGAGGACGACAACCCGCTGGTGGTCGCTCCACGCCAGATCAGGACGATGGCGAGGAACGGCAGCGACCCGGCGAGCAACACCGACGGAGGCCCGCCGTGGATCGTCACCGATGGGGAGTGCACGACGAGAGCTTAGGAGTGCCGTGGAACCCGGCTCGCACGGTGGCACGCTGTAGGGAGTGCCTGACCTCATCGCCCTGCTCATGCCCGGCGGCGCGCCGTTCGTCGATGCGCTCCTCGCTGCATGGGACGCGGGCGATGCCGTGCTCCCGCTCGACCCCGCCGCTCCCCGCCAGCACCTCGACGCGGTGATCGAGTCGCTCCGACCGACCGCCGTCATCGAGTCCGACGGCGAACGCCGGCGGCTCGACGGTGATCCGGTCGAGGCCGGCGACGCACTCGTCGTGGCGAGCTCCGGCACCACCGGCGCCCCGAAGGGCGCGGTCCACACCAGGGCCGGCATCGAGGCCGCCGCCTTCGCGACGTCGGTCGCTGCCGGGGTCACCGCCGACGCGAAGTGGCTGGCCTGTTTGCCGCTGTCCCACGTCGGCGGCCTGTCGGTCGTCACCCGTGCGCTGATGACCGGCACTCCGCTCGAGGTGATCGACCGTGCGGATCCGGCGAGGATCGACGACGCCGCACGGCGGGGTGCGACCCACGTCTCCCTCGTGCCGACGGTGCTCGGCCGCATCGACGCGTCGCCGTGGCACACCATCCTGCTCGGTGGTTCCGCCATCCCCGCCCACCGGCCCGCCAACACGATCGCCACCTATGGCATGACCGAGACCTTCGGCGGGGTGGTCTACGACGGGCACTTCCTGCCCTCGGTCGAGGTCCGCATCCTGGACGTCGAGGACGACGTCAGGGGTGGACCGAGGATGCCGGGCACCGACGAGGTCTGCTCCCGCACGGGTGCACCTCGGCTCGCCGCCGATGGCGACGTGGGTCCGATCGAGGTGCGCACCCCGACGTTGTGTCGTGGGTACCGGGGTGGACTGCTGCCCGTCGACCCAGCCGGCTGGTACCGCACCGGAGACCTCGGGGCGATCGACCCGACGACACGGCAGCTGGTCGTGCACGGCCGCGGCGACGACCTGATCATCACCGGCGGGGAGAAGGTGTGGCCGACCGACGTCGAGACCGTGCTGGCGGGCCACCACGGCATCGCCGAGGTGGCCGTCGTGGGACGCCCCGATGACGAGTGGGGCGCCCGCGTCGTGGCAGTGGTCGTCCCTCGCGATCCGGACGACCCTCCGTCACTCGAGTCGGTGCGTGATCTGGTCCGGGCGAGCCTTCCGGTCGCGGCGGCACCCAAGGCGCTCGAGGTGGTCGATTCGCTCCCACGCACGGGACTCGGCAAGATTCGACGCGCTGCGGTGTCGACCCCCACCGGATCCAGGAACGATGGCTGACCTCCCCTCCCCCGACGCACCATCCGAGCCACCGCCCGCGTCGCCGCTCGGCGTCCGGTTCAACCACGTCGGACTGGCGCTGCACCGGCCCACCGATCTGTGGCCGGTGATGGCGGGCGTGCTGGGTGGCAGGTTCGTCAACGGCGGGACCACACCGTCGTACGGCTGGACGAGGCTGCGTTTCGCCAACGGCTTCATGGTCGACGGGTTCAACCCCGAGGGCGATGCCGAGTCGTCCTTCCTCGGGAGGTTCCTCGCCCGCTCCGGCGTCGGTCCGCACCACCTGACCTTCGTGGTCGACGACCTGCTGCGGACCGTCGAAGCGCTGCGTGCCTCGGGGGTCGAACCGCTCACCGATCCTGCAGCGCCCGGTATCCGGGAAGCCTTCCTGCGCACGAGCGACGGTCACGGCATCGTGGTGCACCTGATCGAAGCCGGCCAGGAGCCACCCGACCCGCTCGACGAGCCCGAGGGCTTCCCGCCCCTGTCGTTCGACCGGCCCATGGCGTCGCTCGGTCGCGTGGTGCACGCGGTCGCCGACCTGAAGGGTGCGCTCGGGCTCTACAAGCACACCCTCGGCGGACGGGTCGTCGCGACCGGCTCCGCGGTCGACGGGAACCACTGGGTCGAGCTCGCCTGGGAGGGTCCGGGTCGCCTGCGGCTGCTCGAGGGTCGTCACGCCGAGATCGCCGAGTGGGTCGGCGATCGAGCGGGGCGCCTGCGCCACCTGTTCTTCAACTTCGACGACCCCGAATACGTCCCCGGAGCGACCAAGGTCGCGTCCGGACGTTGGGTCGTGCAGCCCGACGCTGTCCTGGGGACCCGGCTGGTGCTCGCCTCGAGCGCTCGCTGATCCGTCGCCTCAGAGCCGCCCTGACGCCCGACGGCTCAGAGCAACATGCCGCCGTCCACGACCGTCGTGGTGCCGGTGATCCACGACGACATGTCCGAGGCGAGGAAGAGCGCCGCGTTGGCGATGTCCTCGGGCTCGCCCAGTCGGTGCAGCGGCACCATCTTCGAGATCGACTCCTCGTTCTGCTCCCACAGCGCTTTGGCCATGTCGGTCTTCACCAGACCTGGACAGATGGCGTTGACCCGCACACCCGGCGAGAGCTCCTTGGCGAGCGACTTCGTCAGGTGGATCAGCGCCGCCTTGGTCACGTTGTAGTGACCGATCGAGGTCTCGATGCTCAGCCCACCGATCGACGAGATGTTGATGACGTTGCCGCCGCCGTCGGCCATGGACTGCCGCCATGCCTCCTGGATCCACACGAAAGGCCCGCGCTGGTTGACCTCGACGGTCTTGTCGAGCCGCCCGAGATCGATGTCGATCATGGAGCCCATGTACGGATTGGTCGCTGCGTTGTTGACCAGGATGTCGAGCCCGCCGAATCGTTCGATCGTCGCGCTGACGCACGCGGCGGCGGCCTCCGGGTCACCTGCGTTGGCGGCGAAGACCTCGAGGTCCGCCGAGCCGTCGGGTGAGATGTCGGCGACCGCCTCACGGAGCGCGTCCTCCTTGCGGGACGACAACATGACCGCTGCCCCGGCGTCCGCATAGGCCGCGGCGATCGCCCTGCCGATCCCCCGGGACGCCCCCGTGATGAGTGCCACCTTGCCGTCGAGTCGTAGCTCCATCCACTGCACCGTACCGATCCGTCGTCGCCGCCGCCTGGTGGCGTGAATCAGCAGAGGCTTGTCATTGCAGCCACGGCGGGGATCCTGGACGATGGAGGGGTGCTGGAGCGAGCCCGCCGACCGGAGTCCCCCGAGGACACAGCGAGCGACCGGTCGATCGAGGTGCGGTCGATCGAGATGGTCGTCTTCGAGGGCTTCCAGCTGCTCGACCTGGCGGGGCCGGCCGACGTGTTCCGCACCGCCACCCTGCTCGGAGCCACTCCCGGCTACTCGTTGACGGTCGCGTCGCCGGACGGTCGCCCTGTCCGAGCCGTCTGCGGCGTGCAGGTCGCGCCGGACGTCTCGACCTCGGCGGTGGTCGCGGACGGCCACGAGGAGTTGGACACGCTGATGGTGATCGGCGGCCTCGGCGTGCACGACGCCGCCCGCGACGAGCAGCTGCTCGCCGACCTGCGGAGGCGCTCCGCCGGGGCACGACGGACCTCGTCGATCTGCAGCGGGGCCTTCCTGCTGGCCGCCGCGGGACTGCTCGACGGGCACCGCGCGACCACGCACTGGGCGTCGTGCGAGCAGCTCGCCGCGGCACACCCGTCCATCGACGTCGAGCCCGACCGGATCTACGTCCGCGACCGTGACCGCTGGACTTCGGCCGGCGTCACCGCAGGCATCGACCTCGCGCTCGCGCTCGTCGAGGAGGACCACGGGCCCGACCTGGCGCACGCGGTCGCCGCCTGGCTCGTCGTGTTCGTACGTCGACCGGGTGGCCAGTCCCAGTTCTCGGCCCAGCTCCAGGCCCGACCGGCCCGCCGGGAGGAGCTGCGCGAGCTGCAACGCTGGGTGCCCGATCACCTGTCCGAGGACCTCGGTATCGCGGCGCTCGCCGCCCGCGCGGCCATGAGCGAGCGCACCTTCATCCGAGCCTGGCGGGAAGAGACGGGCACGACACCCGCTGCCTACGTCGAGGGCCTGCGCATCGAAGCGGCCCGGCGCCTGCTCGAATCCAGCGACCTGACCGTCGCCGCCATCGCCGCCGAGGTCGGCCTGGGACGTCCCGAACGGCTGCACCGTGCCGTCCGGCGACGGCTCGGCACGACACCCGACCAGTACCGACGCCACTTCACCCGCAACTGACCACGCCCCCACCAACCCACTGAACAGGAGCACACCATGCAGATCGCCATCGGCCTCTACCCGGGGCTCACCGTGCTCGACTCGATCGGGCCGTACCAGGTGTTCAGCCTGATCCCCGACGTCGAGGTGGTCCTCTGCGCCGAACGGCCCGGGCGCGTCACCGACGACAACGCGCTGGTGCACCTCGAGGTCGAGCACGCCTTCGCCGACGTGCCCTCACCCGACGTGCTCGTGGTGGGTGGCGGCTTCGGCACACGTGCGCTCGCCACACCCGACAGCGCCATCGTGGAGTGGATCCGAGACGCGCATGCCACGACGGCCTGGACCACGTCGGTCTGCACGGGCTCGCTGCTGCTCGGTGCCGCCGGCCTGCTCGACGGGCAGCGGGCGACGACGCACTGGAACTACTACGACCTGATCGCCGCGTTCGGGGCCGATCCGGTCGAGGACCGGGTCGTGATCGGTGACCGCATCATCACCGCAGCCGGGGTCTCCGCCGGCATCGACATGGCGCTGACCGTGGTCGACCTGCTGCTGGGCCCGGAGATGGCCCAGGCGATCCAGCTCGGCATCGAGTACGACCCCCAGCCGCCGTTCGACTCGGGCGCGCCGTCGAAGGCAGCGCCCGAGATCGTCGAGCTCGTCCGGACCGTGATGGACGCCGCCACGACCTGACCGCGCCGTTCATCGAGTCCGCCCGGAGCACCCGACGGCCGGATCGGGACCAGACTGGCGCTCATGGCCAACCGCCTCGCGACCGAGACCAGTCCGTACCTGCGCCAGCACGCCGACAACCCCGTCGACTGGTTCCCGTGGGGTGACGAAGCGTTCGAGCTCGCCCGCACGCAGGATCGGCCCGTGCTGTTGTCCGTCGGCTACTCGTCGTGCCACTGGTGCCACGTGATGGCGCACGAGTCCTTCGAGGATCAGGCCACCGCCGACGACATCAACGGGCGCTTCGTGGCGGTGAAGGTCGACCGGGAGGAGCGCCCCGATGTCGACGCCATCTACATGGAGGCCACCCAGGCCATGACCGGTCACGGCGGCTGGCCGATGACCGTCTTCCTGACGCCCGACGGGCGGCCGTTCTTCTGCGGCACGTACTTCCCGAACGAGCCACGGTCGGGCCAGCCGAGCTTCCGGCAGGTGCTCGACGCGATCAGCGACGCATGGGACACCCAGCGCGACGAGTTGCTCGAGCAGGCCGGCCGACTCGTCCAAGCGATCGGTCGCACGCCGGTCACCGACGACCAGGGCCCGCTGCCGGATGCGGCGGTGCTTGATGAGGCGACGATGGCGATGCTGTCCGCCCACGACAGCCGCTGGGGCGGGTTCGGCGATGCCCCCAAATTCCCGCAGTCGATGAGCCTGGATCACCTGTTGCGCCACCACCACCGCACCGGATCCACTGCGGCGCTCGATGCCGCGATCACCTCGCTCGATGCCATGGCGGCCGGCGGCATCCACGACCACATCGGCGGTGGGTTCTCGCGCTACTCCGTCGACGCACGGTGGCTGGTCCCCCACTTCGAGAAGATGCTCTACGACAACGCGCTGCTGACCCGCGTGTACCTGCATGCCTGGCAGATCACCGGCGACGAGCGGCACCTCGACGTCGTCGAGGCAACCATCGACTACGTGCTACGGGTCCTGACGAGACCGGGCGGCGGGCACTACTCCGCCGAGGACGCCGACTCGTTGCCCGCGCCACCTCCGGATCGGTCTGCGCCACCGCAGGGCTCGTTGCATCCCGAGGAGGGCGCCTTCTACGTGTGGCAACCCGCCGAGGTCGCCCGGGTGCTCGACGACGCAGGGCTCGCGGAGCATCTCGAGGAGGTGCTCGCCTGGTACGGCATCGTCGACGGGGGCAACTTCGAGGGCGCGTCGATCCCCCACCGCCTGCACGCCCGCGGGCAGCTCGCCCGGCCACCGCACATCGAGGCCGCTCGTCAGGCGATGTTCGCCGACCGCGAGTACCGACCGCGGCCGGGTCTGGACGACAAGGTCCTGACCGAGTGGAACGGGCTGATGCTCGCCGCGCTCGCCGAGGCCGCCGCGGCGACCGGCCGCGACGACTGGCTGAGCAGCGCGGTCGCGACGGCGGAGTTCCTCTGTGCCGAGCTGCGACGACCGCTCCCCGGCGCGCCGGCCGGCGACACCCGGGGCGGACGATGGCTGCGATCCTGGCAGGCCGACGTCGACGGCGGCGCCGGCGGGGCGCGGCACCTGGCCTATGCATCCGACCACGGCGCGCTCATCGACGGCTTCATCTCGCTCTACGAGGCGATGGGGACGCTGCGTTGGCTCGACGAAGCCGTGTCCACCGCTGAATCGCTGCTGGAGCTCTTCTGGGATCCCGACGGGACGGTGTGGTCCACCGGCGACGACGCCGAGTCGCTCGTCAGCCGCCCGAAGGACCTGATGGACCAGGCGACCCCCTCGGCGAACAGCCTCGCCGCGGTGGGCCTGCTCCGCCTCGAGGCCCACACCGGCGTGTCCCGCTACGGCGAGCACGCCCGCCGCATCCTCCGCTCCCTCGGACCGCTCGTGGCTCGTCACGCGCTGGGGTTCGGCAACCTGCTGTGGGCGATCGAGCTCGACGCGATCGGCCTCACCGAGGTCGTCGTCACCGGTGAGCGCGACGACCTCGTCGACGTCGCCCTGCAGCGGTTCGCGCCGCTCGAGGTGCTCGCCTGGGGTGAGCCGGGCGAGGGTCCGCTCTGGGAGGGCCGTGACGAGGTCGGACCGCACGGGCGCGGCTACGTCTGTCGGAACCACGCGTGCGCCGCGCCGGCACACACCGTCGAGGAGCTACGAGCGCAGCTGGGTCTGCAGCACCCACAGCACCGCTGAACGGCACCGCGCCGCTGAACTGCACAGCGCCGCGGTGCGACTCAGGTCGACTTGGTCGCCTTCGGGCGGTCCGGCACGTCGAGGTACGGCGGTTCCTCGTGGTCGAGCATGCCCTTCGACACCCAGTTGCGTCGGTCCGCCCAGACGATCAGTGGCGGCAGCACCACGAGTGCGGCGAGCAGCGCGATGGTGATCTTCAGGGCGACGAAGATGCCGAAGTTCGACAGCAACGGCAGCGACGAGAACGCGATGACCGCGACACCGGCGATCGCCGTCATCGCCGAGACGATGAAGGCCCGGCCGGTGCGTGCCGCGGTGACGTCGATCGCTTCGCGTGGCTCCAACCCCCGTCGCCGTTCCTCGATGTAGCGCAACAGGATGAGCGAGGTGAACTCGGTGCAGGTCGCGACGACCAGAGGGCCGCCCACCGCCGTCATCGGGCTGAGCTCGATGCCGAAGACGTAGATGAGGATGGTCGCGAGTCCTGACGCGATCAGCACCGGGACCACCGACAGGATCGCTCGGGTGAACGAGCGCAGTCGGACCAGGAGGAACAGGAAGACGAGCCCGACCGACAACCAGGTCAGCTCGACCAGGTTCGCCTCGAGGTTCTCGAGCAGTCCGACACCCACGACGGCCAGGCCGGAGGGGACCACGAGCAGCCCCTCGGGCGGGTCCGCGTGCTCACGCAGCTCCTCGACGACGACGGCACGGTCCTCGAGGGCTCCGGCCGCGGTCAGGAAGATCAGGTTGAAGGCCCTGCCGTCCTCGGAGGCGGTGCTGCGCTGGATGCCGGTGGGAGCCACGTCCCAGGCCGCCTGGACCGCCTCGGCGGTCGGCGGGACCGACGGCACCCCCGGCACGTCGGTGAGCTTCCGCACGGTCCCGATGATGCTGGAGTCGACGATCAGGTCGTCGGGGAACTCGTCCATCGTGCGGATGGTCAGGTCGTTCACGTAGTCGACGGTCTCGTCGGTGAACACCGTGGTGCCGGGTTCGAGCGTCTCGACGAACACACCGAGATCGGATGCCCCGCCGATCTCGTCCTCGAGGGTGCGGATGTTCTTGATGACCTCGGAGTCCTGGTCGACCCAGTTCACCGGGTCGGTCTCGAGCTTCAGCTTCGGCTCGAGGATGCTGCCGCCGACGAACACTGCGACGGCCAGCACCGCGAGGATCACCGCCGAGCCGGCGGGAAGGCTGCCGAGCCACACCACGAGCCGCCCGAGACGACCTTCGGAGAAGTCACGGCCCTTGGTCGGCGACTTGTACTCGCGGATGCCGAGCGCCGCGAGCGGGTTGATGATCGACGAGATGCAGATGGCGACGATGCCGACGGTCAGCAGCCAGCCGAAGTCGCGGATCATCGGCACCTGGGAGATCTGGATGGCACCGAAGGCGAACACGGCGTCGAAGGTCACCACGAGCAGCGCAGGGCCGAGGCCACGTGCGGCGGCCTGGATCGGGTGCGCCTCTCGGTCGATGATCACCTCTTCCTCGATCCTGGAGTGCATCTGGATCGCGTAGTCGATGCCGATGCCCAACATGACGGGCAGGCCGGCGATCGTGACCAGCGTGAGTGGGATGCCGAGGTAGCCGGCGAGACCGAAGGCCCAGATGATGCCGATGATCACCACGGCGAGGGGCAGGAGCCGCCAGCGCACGTTGAAGAACAACATGAGGATGACGATCATCACCGCGACCGCGATGCCACCGAGGGTCAACATGCCGCCGCGCAGGTAGTCGTTGATGCCCTTGAGCAGCACCGGTGCGCCGGTGGTCGTCACCGTGGCGCCCTCGAAGGTGAAGTCCTCGGTGACCTCGACCACGGTGTCCGACGCGGCACCCTCGTCCTCGATCGACATGTTGCCGGGAAGGCGCGTGAGCATCTGGGCGTGGGTCGCGTCGGGGAAGACCGGTCGCAGCGACGAGCGGATCTCGCCCTGGTTGTCGTAGAGCAGGAACTTCACCCACTCCGGGTTCTCGAGGGTCCGCTGCTCCGGGGTGAACGCAGCGGTGCGCTCGAGGGTGACCGCAGCGTCCGCGAGGCGCTGCTCTGCGAACTCGGGGTCCGTCTCGACCTGGGTGGCGTGCAGGATCGCCGACCCGGCGATGCTCTGGGTCAGGTCGCCGCCGTCGGGCGCCTCGACCAGGCGGTTCGAGAACTCGAGCGCGGTCAACGGCGACACGACGCCGAACACCTGCCCGCTGTCCTCGAGTCGCTCGGCGACGCTCATCATCGTCTCGATGCCCTCGGGGGTGAACAGGTCCTCGACGCGCTGGCCCTCGTCCATGACGATGAGCGACAGCATCGCCTGCCCACCGAAGCGGTCCTGGTAGGCGACGTTGTCCTTGTAGACCTCGCTGTCGCGGTTCAGGTAGCTGTCCTGGCCCGTCGCGAACTCGAGGCGGGTGATGCCGAACCCGAGCACGATCGTGAACACCAGTCCGATCGCCCCGACCATGCCGGCATGACGTCCGAGGTTGACCGCGAGCCAGGACCACACCTTCGCCATGTCGACTCCCCCTCGGGTCATCCGCGTCGACGACGTCGACGTCGAGCAGAGGTGAACCTACCCCTCACCAGCGGTGTCACGAAGTTGAACGATGTGCACGGCCGACGACCGCTCACCACGTCCCGTCGTGGCGCACGGCGTCGAGGTCCGGCCGACCCCGCCCCGCCGAACGCGACCGGCTCCGTCCGCTCCCTCGCGGATGGCCCAGTGCGATGGTCCCGAGCGCCCGGCGCCCGTCGGGCACCCCGAACTCGAGGCGCAGCGCCGGCTCGTGTCGGAACTGCCCGAAGAACAGGGCGCCGAGGTCGGCAGCCTCTGCCGCGAGCAGCATCGCCATGACTGCGGCGCCGCCGTCGACCCACCAGTACGGCACGTCCCAGTCCGACGTCGATGCACCGAGGCCGCTGTGGGCCTTGTCCGCCTCGGCGTAGCGCTCGACGTAGCGACCTGCAGTGACGTAGGGCAGCACGAGCACGGGGGCGCGCAGCAGACCGGGCCACGGGAAGCTCGCTCGGCGCTCGGCGGTCAGCGACACGTTCCAGTACCGCTCGACGTCGTCGCCACGGAGGACCAGCAGCTCGAGCGCGGCGGTGTTCCCTGCGGACGGTCCGCGCAGCGCAGCAGCCAGCACGCCGTCGAGGACGTCGTCGACGACGGGGTCATCTGCGTAGTCGCGGCACATGCGCCGCGAGGCCAGCACGGACTCGAAGGTCCGAGGGCCGTCCTCCGGTGAGGGGGTCACCCGTGCTTGAGCAGTTCCTCTGCCGTGACCCAACCGCAGGTGACCAGCGAGTCACCACGGTCGGTGTCGAGGTGGGCGAACTGTGCGACGACCTCGACCGAGATGGTGTCGGGCTTGAGCGACTCGTGGTCGAGCACGAGCGGCGGCGAGCCGTCGCCGACCACCGTGAAGGTCTGGTCGTCGTAGCGCTCGGACTCGATGCCGAATCGCTTCACCAGACGTCGACCCCACGCACGCTCCTCGCCGGAGGCCTTGTGGTCCGGGCGGGGGACGATGTCGGTGAGCAGCTTGAAGGCCTCGAGTGCGCCAGCGTCGCTCATCCGGGTGCCGAGCAGGACGTCCTCGTCCGGGAAGGCCATCAGCGCACGACGGAAGTTGTCGCCGACGATCGCCCTCAGGACAGGGTCGCGCTTCGAGGTGCGCTTGACCGCTGCGACGCCGAGCAGGATGCACGGCGTGCCGCCGATGCGCTCCAGCGTCGAGAAGGAGAAACCACGCAGGTGGTTGCCCTCGTGGACCAGGGTGACGAGCACCCATTGCTCGACCTGCTTCGAGAGCGTGCCGACCTCGTAGCAGTGTCCGCCATCAGCGCAGATGTCGGCCATCTCGGCCAACTCCGAATCGCTGAGGGCGGTGCAATCCTTGGTCGTGACGTCGAGCGCCATGCACAGCTCCCCTGAAAATAGGCACAAACAGGCTCCTATATTTCAGTCGACAACCGGCCCCGATGCAAACCGCCCCCGGGCGCTCGCGCCCGTGTGTCCGCTGCTCAGACCACCACGGCTTCGTGACCCAGCAGCGCCCGGAGCTCGCCCACGAGTCCGCTGCGCACGCTGACGGTGTACTGCTCCGGCAGGCGCAGGACCTTGGCCTCGCCGAGGAGGATGTAGACCTCGGACTCGCCCGGGAAGTCGATGAACAGCTCCTTGAGCCGATCGACGGTCGCGTCGTTGAGTCGCGTCGCCGGGATGTGCAGTCGGAGCGGCGGCTCGCCCTCGGCCATCGGCTCGAACAGCTCGATGTCGGTGGCGATCAGCTTGGGGGTGTCGTCGCGCTTGTCGACCCGGGCGCCGAGGATGATGACCGAGTCGTCAACGAGCAGATGACCGATCTCGGCCATCGTCCGCGGGAACACCATGACCTCGATCGCGCCCTGCAGGTCCTCGAGGGTGAACACGGCCATGAGCTCGCCCTTCTTGGTCCACTTGCGCTGCAGGCCCGTGACGACGCCGCCGACGGTGCGCCTCGAACCGTCCTCGACCTCGGACAGCTCGAGGACGCCGCAGTCGACCTTCTTGCGCAGCGCTTGTTCGGCGCCGAGCAACGGGTGGTCGGACACGTAGAGGCCGAGCATCTCCTTCTCGAACGCGAGGCGCAGCTTCTTCTCGAAGTCACGAGCAGGGATCGGCGTGCGCTCGTCGAAGGCCGGAGCGTCGTCGGAGGTGTCGG
>JAFAFN010000116.1 GCA_023423475.1 Actinomycetes bacterium
CGGCAGCGGCTGCGTCCGGAGTGGTGCGCAGCACCTCGGCGGCGAACTCCGGCGGGTAGCCCGCCAGGTGGACCAGTGCGCCCGCGACACGCTCGTCGGGTGTCGCGTTGGCCAGGCGTCGGCGCAGGGCCGCACGAAGACCCGCCGACTCGTCGTCCTCCGAGCTCGTCGCAGCGTCCGGCGATGCGTTCCGAGCGAGCTCCACCGACGCCGCCACCGACCGCTCGGTGAGCGCATAGAGCCAATGTCGCCGGAAGTCCGACACGTCGGCCTCGGCACCCACGCACGCCTCGGTGGCGGCGGCACGCGCGCTCACGGGATCGCCGAGCAGGCGATAGGTGATCGCATAGGCGTTGGCTTCGAGTGGGGACGGAGTGGTCAACGGAGGCTCGGTGCATGATCCGCGGAGCGAGTGCCCGTCGGACGTCGGCTCACGCTAGACGGGCCGGACGCCGGCGGCGCGCGGGCTCCCGATCGTGCAGCAGGGACGGTTCTCAGCCACGCGTCGCCGACCGACGCCGTCGATCACCCCCGGCGGGCGCCGGTGGCGTAAGAATGACGCCATGCCATCGCAGGTCCCACCTGGGTCGAGTGGCGGACCGGCATCGGGTGGCGGCAAAGGTCGTCGTCCGGGATCTGCGGGGCCCGCCGGACCCGGCAAGCAGTACTACGTCCCGTCGCCGGGTGATCCGAAGGGTCGACCGCCCGCGCCGCGCCCAGCCTCACCACGCCCGGCCCAGCCCCGACCGGCCCCTGCGGCGAACCCTCGTCAGCCGGCAGCGCCCCAGCAGCCACGCCGGGCACCGGAGCAACCACGCCGGGCACCGGAGCAGGCACGCCGGGCACCGGAGCAGGCCCGCGTGCCCGAGCCGGCTCGCACACCTCAGCCGGCCCGCGCACCTCGACCGGCGGAGCCCCGTCGCACGACCCCACCGCCGACGCCGCCGCGCCGTCCGTCCGACACCCCGGGTGGTGGCGGAGGACGACGTCGCAGGTTCCGCGCCAAGTGGTTGCTCGTCATCCCGCTGCTGCTGCTCGTCGCCCTCGCCGGCACGCTCTGGTGGGCGTACTCCGCCTACTCGAAAATCGAGCGGATCGACCTCACCGACGTGCTCGACCCCGTCTCGGGCGACACCACCAACTACCTGCTCGTCGGCTCCGACTCCCGCGACGAGCTCGACCCCGAGGGGTCGAGCGGAGTGACGGGCCGTCGCAGCGACACGATCATCGTCCTGCAGACCACACCCGAGGGCACCGCGATGATGTCGGTCCCGCGTGACCTGTGGGTCGAGATCGCCGACACCGGCGAGAACGGTCGGATCAACGGTGCGTACAACCGGGGTCCGGCCAACCTCGTGCAGACCGTGAAGAACAACCTCGACATCCCGATCAACCACTACATGGAGGTCGGCTTCGGGTCCTTCGCCGGGCTCGTCGACGCACTCGGCGGTGTCACGATCGACCTGCCCCATCCGGCCTTCGACGCGCAGTCGGGCCTGAACCAGCCCGTCGCGGGCGAGGTCACCCTGGACGGTCAACAGGCGCTGGCCTATGCGAGGTCGCGTCACTACACCGAGATCATCGACGGCCAGGAGGTCACCGAACCCACGGCGGATCTCGGTCGTCAGCAGCGCCAGCAGCTGTTCCTGCGCACCGCGCTGAGCGAGGTCGGCTCGACCCGCAATCCGTTCACGCTGGTGCGCGTCGCGGACGCAATGTCGTCGGAGCTCATCATCGACTCCGGGCTCGGATTCGGCGAGGCCCTGGGGCTGGTGCGCAAGCTCGGCGGCTCGAGTCCCGAGACGATCATCCTGCCCGTCGAAGGCGTGCGCCGCGGGGACGCGGCGGTCCTGGTGCTGGTCGAGCCCGAGGCCCAGGCGGTGCTCCAGCGCTTCAGGTGATGTCGATAGGATCATCCGATGCCTACCGAACCAGCAGCAGTCGACGGCTCCTCGCCGCGCCAGACCAAGTTCTCCGAGCCGTTCGCCCTCTCGATCGATCCCGAGGCGACCTACCAGGCCACCATCGTCACCAACCACGGCACGATGGTCGCCCAGCTCTTCGCGAAGGACGCCCCGCAGACGGTGAACAACTTCGTGAACCTCGCGCGGTACCACTACTACGACGGGCTGATCTTCCACCGCATCATCCGTGAGTTCATGATCCAGGGCGGCTGCCCTGAGGGTTCCGGTCGCGGCGGCCCCGGCTACCGCTTCGCGGATGAGCTGCCCGCGCCCGGCAAGTACCGCATCGGTTCGCTCGCCATGGCGAACGCCGGTCCGAACACCAACGGCAGCCAGTTCTTCATCGTCTCGGGTGCCCACGGCGTGACCCTGCCGCCGCAGTACTCGCTGTTCGGCCAGCTGATCTCGGGTGAGGACGTGCTCGCCGAGCTGCAGAAGGTGTCGACCGGTGCGCAGGACCGTCCCAAGGACGACGTCGTCATCGAGTCGGTCACCATCACCGAGGTCTGATCCGAGGGATTCGATCGCACCTGGGTGCGGTGGTGCCCGGGTGCACCGGCCCC
>JAFAFN010000138.1 GCA_023423475.1 Actinomycetes bacterium
GAAGTGCCGTTGGCTCGTCGACGAGCTCGGACTCGACGGTGCGATCGACCATCGCCGCGAGGACGTCGCCGCGCGGCTCAAGGAGCTCGCACCCGGCCGTGTCGACGTGTTCTTCGACAACGTCGGGGGCGAGGTGCTCGACGCGGTGCTGGCGCGGATCGGGATGCACGCACGTGTGGTGCTGTGCGGTGCGATCTCCGGCTACAACGACACCGAGAAGGCGCCAGGACCAGCGAACTACCTGAACCTCATCCAGATGCGTGCGTCGATGACGGGCTTCCTGGCGCTCGACGACGTGCCGCGCTTCGGTGAGATCGCGGAGCACCTGCACCGGTGGGTCGAAGAGGGGCGACTGCGGGTGACGGCCCACCACTTCGAAGGATTCGAATCGTCCGTCGATGCGCTCAACGCGATGTTCACCGGGGCGAACACCGGGAAGATCATCATCCGGCCCTGAGCCTCGCCGGCCAATCTATGCGCATGGATTGCGAGACGCGTGTAGCGTCCGGGTCACGCCGAGTTCCGAGGAGTGACCGATGGGGGCATCCGTCCGTAGTGCAGTGGTGGTCGACGCGGTCAGGTCCGCGACCGGCAAGGGCAAGCCAGGAGGCGCCCTCTCGGGCATCCACTCCGTCGAGCTGCTCGGGCAGGTCCTCGCCGGTCTCATGGCGCGCAACGACATCGACCCGGGTGAGGTCGAGGACGTGCTGGTCGGCTGCGTCAGCCAGGCGGCCGACCAGGCGGGTACACCGGGGCGGTGGGCGTGGCTCGCGGCGGGTCTGCCCGAGCACGTGCCGTCGGTGACGATCGACCGCCGTTGCGGTTCGTCGCAGCAGGCCCTGCACTTCGCCGCGCAGGGCATCATCGCGGGGACCTACGACGTGGCCGTCGCCGGCGGGGTCGAGAGCATGAGCCGGGTGCCGATGGGCACTGCTCGCATGGGCGCCGACCCGTTCGGGCCCTCGGCGCAGGCGCGCTACGGCGGTCTGGTCTCGCAGGGCATCTCGGCCGAGCTGGTCGCGGCACGCTGGAAGCTCGACCGCGACGCACAGGACGAGTACGCCGCCCGCTCGCAGCGACTCGCCGCCGAGGCGTCCTCGTCCGGGGCCTTCGACGGCGAGATCGTCCCCGTGCTCGCCCCGGTGGACCAGGACGATCCAGGCGCCGGCACCGTCGAGGTGACGGTCGACGAGACGATCCGTGCCGGCACCACCGTCGAAGGTCTCGCGAAGCTCCGCCCCGCCTTCGCGGACGAGGCGATGGCGGAGCGCTTCCCGCAGATCGACTGGAGCGTGACCGCCGGCAACTCCTCGCAGCTGGCCGACGGTGCGAGCGCGCTGCTGGTGATGGAAGAGGAGCGCGCCGCCGCGCTCGGGCTCGAGCCGATCGCCCGCATCGTCGCGATGTCGGTGGTCTCCGACGACCCGATCATGATGCTGAGCGGACCCATCCCCGCGACCCGTCGTGTGCTCGAGCGCACCGGCATGTCGATCGACCAGTTCGACCACTTCGAGGTGAACGAGGCGTTCGCGCCGGTGCCCCTGGCATGGCAGGTCGAGCTCGGCGCCGACCCGGAGCGGCTGAACCCCCGCGGGGGAGCGATCGCACTCGGTCACCCCCTGGGTGCGTCCGGCACCCGCTTGATGACGACCATGCTCCACGCCCTGCGTGACGGCGGCGGTCGCTACGGGCTGCAGACGATGTGCGAGGCCGGGGGAATGGCCAACGCGACCATCGTCGAGCGTCTCTGAGGCGAGCGAGAGCTCTGTCCTGGGTGCCTTGCGCTCCGGACAATTCAGTATAATGATTAGTACTGACCTTGCAGGGTAGGACGCAGGTCATCGACGGTCCGATGTCACCAAGGGGGACGACGTGGACGACAGCAATTCGAACGGCGGAACGACGAACAGCGACGCCGGCAGCTTCGCCGACCTGCTCGACACCTCCGGGGTGCTCGACGACCTGATCTTCGTCAGCGTCGACGACCACATCATCGAGCCGCCGCACATGTTCGAGGGACGGCTCCCGGCGAAGTTCCAGGACCGGGCGCCGAAGGTCATCACCCGTGACGACGGCGCGCAGGCGTGGACCTACGAGGGCAACGAGATCTACTCGATGGGTCTCAACGCCGTGGTCGGTCGACCGCCCGAGGAGTGGGGCCTCGAGCCCGATCGCCTCGAGGACATGCGCAAGGGCTGCTGGGATCCCGACGCCCGCGTCGACGACATGAACGTCGCCGGCGTGCTCGGTTCGCTGAGCTTCCCGAGCTACGCCCAGTTCTGCGGCCAGCGCTTCTTCCGCTCCAACGACAAGGAGCTCGGCCTCGCGGTGCTGCAGGCCTACAACGACTGGCACATCGACGAGTGGTGCGGCTCGCACCCCGATCGGTTCATGCCGCTCGGCATCGTGCCGCTGTGGGACCCGGAGCTGATGGCGGCCGAGGTGCGCCGCCTCGATGCGAAGGGCTGCCACGCGGTGACCTTCTCCGAGGACCCCTACAAGCTGGGCCTCCCGCCGCTGCACGACCGCCACTGGTACCCGTTCTGGGCCGAGTGCGAGCGGCTCGGCACCGTGGTGTGCCTGCACCT
>JAFAFN010000166.1 GCA_023423475.1 Actinomycetes bacterium
CGTGTCGGGCTCGGGCGGCGGGGTGTCGGGCGCAGCGGTCGTGGACGGAGTCGTCTCGGGTGGTGCGGTCTCGGGTGGTGCGGTCGTCTCGGGCGACGTCGGAGGCGTCGTCGACACCGCGGTGAGGCTCGAGTCGGTCGCCGTCGTCGCCGCGTCGGCGAGGTCGTCTGCGTCGCGTTGTGCCGCGCCAGCGGCGAACCCGGCGCCGGCGAGCACCACGAGCGCGACCGCGCCAGCGGCGAACCAGACCCGGCGAGAGGGGCGCGGCCCTTCGCTGGTCTCCATCGGTGGTTCCTCCTCCACACAACCGACCCTAGTCATGGCGACGGAGTGGGTGTTCAGTTCATCACCACGAGGGCGACGGACTCGTCGTCGTTCCAGGCGACCGACTCACGGAACGGTCGTGTACCTCTTCGCGACCCATCCGCACAGGGGGCCGTCTTCGCTGTCGTACTCGACCGCTAGCCAAGTGAGCCCGTTCGCTTCGACCGGCTCGTCGGTCCGCAGAGCGAGCGTCTCGCCGTCCTCGAGCTCGGCGAGCACGTTCGCGCTCGTCGACGGCTGGGCACGCAGCTTGAGCGGGTCAGACGGTGAGATACCGGTCACCAATGTGGTCGAACCCGACAGGTCGCCACATGTTGCTGCCGCCTCGCTCTGCTGCTCGGGACCGAAGACCGATCGGGGCATGACGCCCACCGAGAATCGGTCGTTCTGTCCGGCCGCGTCGATCGCTGCCTGGTACTGCTCCACGGCTGCTTCGGCGTCGGCGCGATCATCGAACGGGCCCGCCATGGTCACGATCGGGTAGTCGGACAACAGGAACGGCTGCCAACCGTCGGAGGACACGCTGACGACCTGGACGTCGTCGCGGACGCCCTCGACCACCTCGAGCCGTCGCTGCGCGTCGACGTCGTTCGCGAACGTACCGAGTCGCACCGTGTAGGCGAGCGGGTAACGATCCGTGCTGTCCGCCTCGCAGCTCGGCGGCGGGGTATCGCCGTCCTCGCCGTCGAGGATCGCATCCACGCTGTCGCTGACCATGCGCACGTCCTGGAGCAACCAGTTGCTGCGGCTGTAGCGACCCCAGGTGTGCACCCCGGCCACGTCGCCCTCGGCGGTCAGGCCGGGTCCACCGCTGTTGCCCGGGCCGGTGCGGGCGCTGAGGGATCGAACCACGTCGAAGGTCGGGATGCCCTCGTAGACGCCTTGGGCGTTCTCCACCTTGCCGACGGCGAGGTTGAACTCACCGCTCTCCAGTCCCGGATAGCCGAGGATGGCCACGTGCTCGCCGTCGACGATCTCCTCGTCGTGCCAGTTGAGCGTCTCGGCCATCTCAGGATCTGTCTCGTCGATCTGGATGACCGCGACGTCCGGCACGGCGGTCGCGCCGATGACGGTGCCGCGCATCCATCGACGGTTGTAAGTCAGGATCCACGGACGCGGATCGATCGGGGAGTCGACGTCGTCGTAGTCCTCGGCGACGACGTGCCAGTTCGTGACGATCGTGCGCGGCCCGATCGCGAACCCGGACCCGGTGCCGTAGCCGATGCCATCGCACGACCTGCTCAGCACGAGGGCCACTGCCTGACCGTGTCGTTTCTCGAGCGCGGAGCCGTTGATGCCGCCCAGCACTTCCTCGGTCGAGCTGGACTCGTCCACGGCAGTCGTGTCCGGATCTCCGACCACGACGGGCAGGCCAGAACCGTCGCCGGTCGGTTGGGGTGTTTCGCCGACCTCCTGTGAATCGGTCGTCGTCGACGACGTCGCGTCGGACGATGTCGTGCACGACGTGGCGAGCACCACGGCCGCGCAGACGATCGGTGTCACGACGCGGAGGCGCCACCGGTTCCAGGTCATCGTCCATCTCCCATGGTCATTGCACCCGCATCGATGCTACGGGTGCGGTTCCCGGCGATGGTGGATCGGGACCGGTCGCTGGTTTCGTCGACAAGCGGCGCGCGAGCGGCACTCCCGCTCAGTCCCGACGCCTCTGGGGAAGCGCAGGACTCAGCTGACGAAGCCGCCCTCGTCGCGGATCGTGGCCGCGAGCGCGGCGACCGCCTCGGAGTCCTCGAGGTCCACGCCTTCGTCGATGGCCCGCATGACGAAGCGCTTCTGGGGCTCCCACACACCCGGCGACGCGATCTGCTCCAGGAAGGCGGGTTCGGCGCGGCGGATCACGTCGAGTGTGACATCCACGTGGCGGTCCTCCCAGCCGGCCGCCCGCTGCGCGGCGGGCACCAGCGCGGCCAGCTCGCCCGGCAGCGACGCCAACGCCTCGGCCGGCACCGGGATCTTCCTCGGCACGTAGTCCAACAGCAGGATCTCGAGCGTCGCCGGCGACCACTCCACCGGCGAGCGGCCCAGATCGCGACAGAGGAAGCGGGTCACCAGCCCCGCGGTGTCGGCCAGGCGAGTCGGTGTCAGCTCGTCGTCGACACGATCCGCCGAGTCCTCGACCAGGGCCGCGACGATCGCCGCGAGGTCCTCGTCAGAAGGAGGCACCGGCGGACGCAGGACCGACGCCTCCGGCAGCGACCGCATCAGGGCCTCGAGTAGCGGGCGCAGCACGGTGAAGTCGTCCTCGACGGGCGCCATCATCGTCAGGTCGGTGCGCTGCAACGCCGCAGCCAGTCGGGCGTGTGCCTCGGCCGGGTCGACGGGCTCGATCACGAGGCCGTGTGACAGGGCCTCGGCGCGGACCTCGTCGAGCTCGGTCGTCACCACGATGTCCTCAGCCATGCCACCCAGGTTCACGTCGACGAACGTCATCGCCAGGAACGGCTCGGCCGCACCGGGATGGCGTGCGACCAGGCCGACGTGCAGCCCGTCGCCGGTCTCGTGTCCCATCACGAACGTGTCCTCGACCACGGCACGCCCGACGGGCGCGGCGAAGCCGATGACGGCCGCATCGACCGATTCCAGGTCGAGCTCGGCCTTCGACTGCGCGGCCCCGCTCAGGAACGGCGTGATCGCCGCGAGCAGCCGTGCCCACTGCGGCTCGGCCGCCGAGATGCGGCGCGAGAGCCCGCCGACGAAGTCGAAGAAGAACTCGTCCTCGGACGGCAGGTCCTCGTCAGGTGTCG
>JAFAFN010000195.1 GCA_023423475.1 Actinomycetes bacterium
GGATGCGAGTCATGTCGGGGTGACCGACAAACTCGATGCCGAACATGTCGTAGACCTCTCGCTCGGGGCTCTCGACCCCGGGGTGCACGCTGAAGAGCGTGTCGATCGTCGGATCGCTCGCGGGGACCTGCACCCGGAGCCGCAGCATGGCGCGCTCGGCGTGGTTGCGGAGCACGACGACGACCTCGAAGCGCTCGGGCTCGAGACCGATCGGCAGTCCGCGGTCCGCCGCGTAGCCCTGGTAGTCGACACCCGACAGGTCGATGCACACGAACCAGCCCTGCGAGCGGAGGTCCTTGACCAGCGGCAGGTACTGCTCGCGCGACGGGTGCAGCACGACCTGACCACGGGACTGCGTGACCGGCACGCCGTGCAGCAGTTCGGGCTCGGGTGCTCGTTCCGGCTCGACGTGGTCGTCGTCCGGCATCTCCTCGACGTCGTCGGCCATCAGCGTGCGCCGAGTGTGACCGGAGACGGGGTGTCGGCCCCGACCTGCTCCAACTGGATGCCGGCGCCTCCGCCGGACACCTCGCGACGGCGGAAGATCTCGCCGCTCTGGATCTCCTGGTGGAGGGTGACGACCGCCTGCAGCAATGTCTCGGGGCCCGGGGGGCAACCCGGGGCGTAGACGTCGACCGGGACGATCGTGTCGACACCCTGGACGAGTGCGTAGTTGTTGAACATGCCGCCGGAGGAGGCACACACGCCCATCGAGATGACCCACTTGGGTTCCATCATCTGGTCGTAGATCTGACGCAGGACCGGTGCCATCTTCTGCGAGACACGCCCGGCGACGATCATCACGTCGGCCTGACGGGGAGATGCCCGGAAGACCTCCATGCCGAAGCGCGCCATGTCGTAGTGCGGACCGCCGGCGCCCATCATCTCGATGGCGCAGCAGGCGAGACCGAAGGTGGCCGGCCACGAGCTGTGGGAGCGGGCCCAGTTGACCAGGTCCTCGACCTTGCCGGTCAGGAAGTTGTGCTCGAGGCCCTGCAGTCCGTCGGTGGAGAAGCGGGGTCCGTTCGGGTTCTCGAGTGCCATCAGGCGACCTCTCGGGCAGCCGCGGGATCGGCAGTGAGCGCTGGACGGCCGTCGGCACCGACACGACGGATGGTCGTGGCGGTGGTGCGTCCTCCGTCGAGCAGGACCTTCGAGCGGCGGACCCGCTGGATCGGACCCCACTCGAGGGCGCCGTTGCTGATCAGGTACACGAACGACTCGAACACCGCGGCCGAGAAGATCACGATCGCGATGACGCCGTAGGCGCCGAGCTGCTCGTAGACCATGGTGAACGGGTAGAAGAAGATGATCTCGATGTCGAAGACGATGAAGATCATCGCGATCAGGTAGAAGCGCACCGGGAAGCGCTCCGGCGGTTCGGTCTGATCGACGATGCCGCACTCGTACGGCGAGACCTTCGCGGCCGTCGGCTTCGGCGGGTTCAGCAGCTTGGCCATGACCACGCTGATGCCGCCGAAGAGCGCCGTCAGGACGAGGAGCCCGAGGACCGGAAGGTACTGCCCCATGGTCAGGCGGCCTCTGCTGCCGGATCCCAGTTGGCGCGCATCTCGGCGGCCTTGAGGTCACGGGTGTGCAGCATCCAGCAGCACACGAAGAACCCGATGCCGGTGAAGAGCGTGAACAGCGCCGGGATGGCCCGCTTGTTGCCCAGGTTGCGCTCGACCACGACGGTGATCGTCGAGGCGGACTCGTCGATCTGCGCCGGCGGGGGTGCCTCGCCCGGAGCGACGGTGACCGACACGTTGCGCTGCAGCGTGATGGCGGCGTACTGCGTCGGGTTCTTCACCTGGACCGCCGAGACGACGCGGTTCCACGCCTTCTTGATCAGACCGGCGTTCTCGTCCGGCTCGGCGGCGGCCTTGCCGCCGAAGAAGTAGACGTCCTTGACGGTGTAGTTCGCCGAGGTCGTCTCGGTCCCGAACACCGCGTTGTTGGTCATCGCGGCGTCAGCAGCGGCGACGGCCTCACCACGACGCGAGTCGGACTCGGGGAGGATGCGCCAACCGTTGAGCTCCTCGTTGAGCTCGGGCTTGAGGTCGGGGACGAGGGTCACGACCTGGGTGAGCGACTTGGGCACGAAGCCCTCGCCCTCGGTGGCCTCGATCTGCTCGCGGACCTCGGGGTTCTTCTCCTCGAAGTCCAACAGGAGCTGCTCGGGCGATGCGAGGTCCTCGGTCCGGGGCAGCTGGTCGAGCTCCTCGATCTCGGCGACGGACCCTCGGTCGAAGTTGACCTCTCGTTCCATCCAGCTCGGCGCGGCGCCGATCATGCCGATGCCGTAGATCCACCAGAAGATGCCCATGGAGAAGCACCAGCCGAGGAGGCCCGCCATGGCGAGCAGGAAGCCGGCACGGATGCCGGTGTTGGTGGCCAGGATCAGGTACACCGACCCGAAGAGGACCACGACGCCGACCATGACGACGAGGACGCCGCGGATGGCCGGATCGAAGGCGATTGCTGCGAGGAATGGCATCACGTGCTCCTGGGCCTTCACTTCTCGCCGGAGAAGGTCGGGGAATCAACGGTCCCGGCAACGGGCGACTTCACGGTCGAGTCGTTGGACAGGTTGCGCTCGTAGGTCACGATCGCCCACACCTGCACCGGGCTCAACATGCCGCTCGGGCCCAGATCGGGCACGCCTGCGTCGGTCTGACCGGTGTTCGGGTTCGCACCGAACGCCGGCATCTGCGGGTTGCCCTGCTTGCGGGAGAAGTACCCGGCGCCGGGCACCATGCCGTTCCAGACGAGGTCGAAGTGCTGCGCCTCGGTGGACTCCTTCTCGACCCCCACGAGGTTCGGTCCGAAGGCACCCATGTCGAGACGCTCGAAGGGCTGCCAGGCC
>JAFAFN010000236.1 GCA_023423475.1 Actinomycetes bacterium
CGATGCGACCATGCGGCGCCTGGGCGCGGCCGACGTCAGCTTCGAGACCATCGTGGCGGCCGGGCCGAACGGGGCGAAGCCCCACCACCACCCGTCTGAGCGGCGGATCGCCGAGGGCGACCTGGTCGTGATCGACTTCGGCGCCCTGGTCGACGGCTACCACTCGGACATGACCCGGACGGTCGCGGTGGGCCAGGTCGACGACCTGCGTGCCCGGATGCTGTCGGTGGTGCTCGAGTCCCAGGACGAGGGCGTGCGCGCCGTGGCTGCCGGTGCGACGGCGTCGGACGTCGACGCCGTGTGCCGGTCGGTGATCGACGAGGCGGGCTGGGGCGACGCGTTCCTGCACTCGACGGGTCACGGGGTCGGACTCGACATCCACGAGGAGCCTCGGGTGTCGTCCCGGGCGACTGCTACCCTCGTCGCCGGCCATGTCGTGACCGTCGAACCGGGCGTCTACCTCCCCGAGGTGGGAGGAGTGCGGATCGAAGACACCGTGCTGGTCACCGAGGACGGTTGCGATCGTCTCACCCTCGCTCCCAAGGACCCGTTCCTCGGCTGAACGCCGGCCGGCTCCTGCCCACATCACGAACGGATCCCCTCATGGCTCAGATCTCCACCGCAGACTTCAAGAACGGCATGACCGTCGACCTCGACGACGGGCTGTTCCAGATCGTCGAGTTCCAGCACGTGAAGCCGGGCAAGGGCGGTGCGTTCGTCCGCACGACCATCCGCAACGTCCGCAACGGCGCCGTGATCGAGCGGACGTTCCGGGCGGGCGAGAAGATGGAGCGGGCCATCATCGACAAGCGCGAGATGCAGCTGCTCTACCGCGACGGCGACGACTACGTCTTCATGGACAACTCCACCTACGACCAGATGAACGTGCCGAGCCAGACGCTCGGCGACGCGGCGAACTACCTCGTCGACTCCTCGACGGCGCAGCTCATGATGTACGGCGACGAGATCATCGGCGTCGAGCTGCCGGCATCGGTCGAGCTCGACATCGCCGAGACCGAGCCGGGCGTCCAGGGCGACCGCGTGTCGGGGGCGAAGAAGCCGGCGACGCTCGTCACCGGACTCGTCATCCAGGTGCCGCTGTTCATCAACCCGGGCGAGAAGGTCAAGGTCGACACGCGCTCGGGTGAGTTCATGTCGCGCGCATGAGCGACGCGGCAGCGTCCGAGCCGTCGGACACCGAGGCGTCCCGTCCCGACGAGCCGTTCCAGCAGGAGATGCTCTTCGACGCGGACGCACCCGATGCGGTCGTGAGCCGCTCGGTGCTCGACACCGTGCTCGACCCCGAGACCGTGGTCGAGCAGATCGCGGTCGAGCCGCCACCCGCGTTGCGGCCCGTCGCCGGCGGACGCCACGAGGCACGTGAACGCGCGGTGCACCTGCTCTACGAGGCCGCCGCGAAGGATCGGCCGGTGGACGAGGTGCTCGGCGACCAGGTGATCGCCGCGGACGAGTACACCGTGGCGATCGTCCGCGGAGTGGGGGAGCACGCCGAGCAGCTCGACGAGGTCATCTCGCGACTGGCCCGGGGATGGACCATCGCTCGCATGCCGACGCTCGACGTCGTCGTGCTGCGGGTGGCCTGCTTCGAGCTCGCCCACCGCGACGACGTGCCGACCGGCGTCGTGCTGTCCGAGGCCGTCGACCTTGCCGGCCGCTACGGCACCGACGAGTCGTCGCGCTTCGTCAACGGCCTGCTCGCCAGCGCTGCCGAGGAGCTCCGCCCGGCCTGACCCCGACGGGGCATCGAGCCGCCCACCTCCGTGAACGGGCGTGGTGAACGAGCGGTGAACTCTCCGGTCCACACGGGCACACCGGCTCGCGCCCGTGGCACACTGACCAGCGGTCAAGGCGGCGCTGGGGCGCCGGTGGGCGAGGCCGCGGGGGAGCGACATGGGACGACGGACGACGGTGGTCGCACCGAGCGGGCGGGGCATGACCCGACGCGAGATGCTGCTCGGGCTCGGCTTCGGGGTCGGCGCAGCGGTCGTCGTGTCGGGCTGCACCGTGCCGACACCCAGCGAGCCGCGACTCCCTCCACCCGGGGTCCCTGACGACGGCCCCTTCCCCGACGGCGTGCTCGCCGGCGATCCTGCCTCGGACGGCACCACCTTGTGGACCCGGGTGCTGCCACCCGCCGGCGGTGGCGCCGTCCCGGTGCTCTGGAACGTCGCGGACGACGCCTCGTTCGGCTCGATCCGGGCGGCCGGGCTGGTGAGCGCGGAGCCCGGTGCCGGCCACACCGTGCAGGTCGCCGTGACCGGCCTGCAGTCCGACCGCTGGTACCACTACCGCTTCGAGACGACCGACGCCGACGGAGTGACCCGGGTGAGTCGCACCGGGCGACTCCGCACCGCGCCGGCGCCCGGTTCGAGCCCCGATCGGCTCCGTTTCGCCTTCGGCTCCTGCCAGCAGATCAACGACAGCTGGTTCAACGCCCACGCAGCGATCGCGGCCGAGTCCGACCTCGACTTCTTCATGCACCTCGGCGACTACGTCTACGTCTCCGACGACGGGACGCTCAGCCTCGAGCAGTACCGCGACACCTATCGCCGGTGGCGCGCACAGCCGCTCCTGCGCGACCTGCACGCGGCGGTGCCGTGCGTCGCCATGTGGGACGACGGCGAGTTCTACAACGGCGTCGATGGCCACGGGGAGCCGGCGCGCCTGGCCGCAGCCAAGCAGGCCTGGTTCGAGTCCTTCCCGCTGCTCGACCCCGGTGGACGGCGCACCTATCGGAGCTTCGGCTGGGGCGACCTGGCGGACGTCTCGATGATCGACGTGAGGTCCTACCGCGACCCCGCGCTCGACGAGATCGTGCACCTCGGCGCCAGCGGCCTCGATCAGCCCGGCCGCACGACGCTCGGCGCCGAGCAGTACTCGTGGCTCACCACCGGCCTGGCGGCGTCCACCGCGTCCTGGCGTGTGATCGGGAATCCCTACAACATCGCGCCGTGGCGCTTGCTCGACATGGAGTTCCTCCGGGCGTTCCGTCCTGACATGCCGTCCGAGCCCGGCATCTACGCGCCGAACGAGGCGTGGGACGACTACATGGCGGAGCGCCGTGACCTCCTGGCGTTCCTGGTCGACCGCGGAGTGGGTGACACCGTCTTCGCGAGCGCGCACACCCACATCGCGATCTCCTCGGATCTCCGCACCGGCCGAGCCGGCGACACCCGGGTGGCGGCGCACGACTTCTGCGCCGGGTCGTTGACCGCGGACCCGGATCCCCGACGCTCGTACCTGGGCGACCTTCCCCTGGATGTGGCAGAGGAGCTGCTGCGGGCGGCCGAGCGGTTCGTGCTCACCCAGAACCGACCCGGCATGCGCCACCTCAACCTGGTCGACCAGGGCTACACGCTCGTGGACGTCACCCCGGATGAGATGCTCATCACCTACCGCCGGATCGACACGACCGACCCCGACGCGCCGGCGCAGGACGCCGCTCGCTTCCGGGTCCTCCCGGGGAACCGCCCGATGGAGGTCCTCGCGACACCCGGTGGCAGGGGAAGCCTCCGCTGAACGGCGCCGCGGCGAGCAGTCCGCGCGCCTGCTAGCTTGAGCGTCTGTACGTGAAGGGGGTCCCGAGAGGCCCCTACGGACAGAAAGGCCCTGCCGATGGCAGAACGCGAGCGAAGGATGACGCGCCCCTACGGGGGCGTTTTTGTTGCCCACTCCCGGGTGATGGACGCGGACGACATCCACCGTGCACTGCGTCGCATGGCCCACGAGATCCTCGAGCGGAACCACGGCCTCGACGACGTCGTCCTGATCGGTCTGCAGACCGGAGGGGTGCAGCTCGCCCACGCCCTGGCATCGACGCTCGAAGAGATCGAGGAGCTCGACGAGGCCGACGAGGGCGTCCCGGTCGGCACCCTCGACGTCGCCCTCTAC
>JAFAFN010000279.1 GCA_023423475.1 Actinomycetes bacterium
TCGCGTTCATCGGCACGGTGACCAACCACAGCGACCAGCCCTGGAGCTGGGACTGCCTCCAGGGCGAGCTGTCGCGTTGGGACGGCGACGAGTGGGCACCCGTGGCGCCGTCGGCCATCTGGGGGCAGGGGCTGTTGGCGCTGCAGGACACCGTGGGGACGATGGACTGCGGGCCGGCGACCGACTTCCTCGATCCAGGCGCGACCGTGGATCGGTCGATGCAGCCCGTGTGGCTCGACAACAACACCGGCGCAGGGACCCGGCCACTGAGCACCCCGGGGGAATTCCGACTGGTCACCGAAGGTCGTGACGGCATCGTCGCCGTCGGCCGCTTCACGCTCGAGGAGCGCGATGCTCGGTCGTCGGCTGCCGTCTCGACCTACGACCTGTCCGGCGGCCTCGCACTGCGTGAGGACCGACTGCCTGCCGGCGACCAGATCGAGCGGCAGCAGCCGGTCCACATCGAACGGGCGATCGGGGTCGAGGGTGGCACCCGGCTCGGCCTGCTGCTCCGGGCCAGCTGCAACCACCCGCCGTCGCGCCTGACCGTCGATCGGGTGGACGGAACCATGCGTCTCTCGGTCGACGCGACGGCCTACATGACGATCGACTGCGTCGGTGAGCCGGACACGTGGTCGGTGATCGTCGACGTCGATGCTCCGCTCCTCCGCCGCCTCGAGCTCGTGGAGTCCGACGGCGACGTCGAGATCGTCGAGCTCGACCCTGCCGGCACCGAGGAGCGCACCGAGGTGCTCGCCTCGAGCGACGGCCGCGACGAGGTTCCGGCCAGGCTCACCCCGCTCGCCGCGCAGTTCTGGCAGCCCTGGGGCACCGGCGCACCCGGGTACGTGGACTCGTTCCGCACTGGTGATCTGTGCACGACGGCCGCGACCGTCATCCGATTCGCCGTCGGGGAGTCGCTGGTCGACGGGGTCAGTGCGAGCGCGACGCTGCCCACTCCTTCGACCGACGGGATGACCGGCTCCTGCCCGCTCCCACCGCCGTTGCTCCCCGTCGACTGAGATCGACGAGACACGTCCCTACTGGGGCCACTTCTTCCGGTCCTGGGCGGCACCAGTGCCCCCAGAACGGATCAGGCCGTGAGGCCGTTGTTGCCTCAGGCCGTCAGGCCGTCGATGACTCAGGCCGTCAGGCCGTTGTTGCCTCAGGCCGTCAGGCCGGGCACCGAGACGATCTCCGGGCGGATCTCCTTCACCCGGTTGTGCTCGTCGACGAAGATCGCCGTCGGCTCGTGCACCTTCGCCTCGGCGTCCTCGAGCTCGACGAACGTCGCCAGGATCACCAGGTCACCCGGGTGGATCAGGTGCGCCGCGGCGCCGTTGATCCCGATCACGCCGGAGCCACGCGGGCCCGAGATCGCGTATGTCGCCAGGCGGTTGCCGTTGGTGACGTCCCAGATGTGGACCTCTTCCCACTCGAGGATGCCCGAGGCGTCGAGCAGGTCCTGGTCGATGGTGACCGAACCCTCGTACTCGACGTTCGCGACGGTGACCGTCGCACGGTGGATCTTCGAGCCGAACATCCGACGTCGCATGGGGTGTCTCCTGGGAATGTCGGTCGCGCCCCGGGCGGGTGCACGCTTCACACCGAAACGCTACAAAACGCGGCCGCCCGACGCCAGCCCCTCGTGTCGGGGGCGGCTGGGTCGACGCTCAGCCGGCACCGTAGACCGCGGTCGGCTGGGTCGCCTCACGGAGCAGGTCTGCGACGACGGGGCCGATCTCGGCCGGCTCCCAGCGGGCGCCCTTGTCGAAGCGCGGACCGTGGTTGTAGCCCTCGGCGATGCCGATGATGCCGCCCTCGACCTCGAACATGCGGCCGGTGACGTCGCCGGACTCGACCGAGCCCAGCCACACGACCAGCGGCGAGACGTTGGCGGGGTCCATCGCGTCGAATGCGTCCTCGCCGACCTCGGCCATCATGTCGGCGAAGGCCTCCTCGGTCATGCGGGTGCGCGCGGCCGGTGCCAGCGCGTTGGCGGTGACGCCGATGCGGCCGAGCTCGGCGGCCTGCACGAGGGTGAGGCTGGCGATGGCGCCCTTGGCAGCGGAATAGGCGGCCTGGGCGATCGAGCCCATGATGCCGGCGCCGGACGAGGTGTTGATGATGCGGCCCTGGACGGTCTCGCCCGCCTTGGACCGACCACGCCAGTACGACGCCGCGTGACGCGCCGGTGCGGCGTGCCCGAGCACGTGGACCCGCAGCACCGCCTCCCACTCGTCCTGCTCGGAGTTCACGAACATGCGGTCCCGCACGATGCCGGCGTTGTTCACGACGACGTCGAGGCCACCGAAGGTGTCGATCGCGGACTGCACCATCTCACCGGCGGCGTCCCAGTCGGCGACGTCGTGGCTCGAGGTGATCGCCTCACCGCCCGCGGCGACGATCTCGTCGACGACCTGCTGGGCCGGCGTGTCCGACGGATCCGAGCCGTCCTGGGCGACACCGAGGTCGTTCACGACGACCTTCGCCCCTTCCGCGGCGAACGCGAGCGCGTGCGCGCGCCCGAGCCCCCGACCCGATCCGGTCACGATCACCACACGTCCGTCGCAGATTCCCATGGACAAGAATCTGACATCCCGTCAGGTCGATGCACAAACCAACGGTGCGCGGCTCGATACGTGATGTTCACGTTCGACAGTTGTGTCGACAAGGCCGTGGGCGACTACACATGTTGTTTCCCGACGACGACGTCGGGGAACCGCAGGGCCTGTCACACCTCTCTCCCCCCCGTCGAGGCGCACGTCATGGTCACCGTCATCATCATCACCGCCAGCATCCTCGTCACCCTCGGCTGCCTCTTCCTCGGCGCCTACCTCGGCTACCGGGTGGGCTTCCGCGACGGCCGACGCTCGGCACGTCACACCACCGAGGCGCACTGGGTCGACCTGCTCGAGGTGACCTTGAACGCCAACCGCTCGCGCAACGCGCATCCGAGCAACACACGCCGCGCGGTCCCGGAGCATCCGACCGAGCTGATCTGACGGGTCGTCAGATCAGCTGATCTACCCTGGGTGGACACTCGTCCAGCGTTCCGCCGACCGGCGGGGGCGGACACCGGCCAGCCACCAGGGGGACCCGTGCGATTCGGCGTCACGATCTTCGCAACCGACCAGTCCATGCAGGTGCCGCAGCTCGCGGTCGCTGCCGAGGAGCTCGGCTTCGATTCGGTCTGGATCCCGGAGCACACCCACATCCCGACCAGTCGGATGACCCCGCCCCCGACGGGTGACGACGTGCTCGCCGAGGAGTACAAGCGCTCGGTCGACCCGCTGATCGCACTCGCCGCGGCGGCATCGCTGACCTCGACGATCCGACTCGGCACCGGCGTGATGCTGCCGGCGCAGCGCGAACCGCTCGTCACGGCGAAGGCGATCGCGACGCTCCAGAACCTGTCCGGCGGCCGCTTCGACTTCGGCGTCGGCTTCGGGTGGAACGAGGACGAGATGGCCGACCACGGCGTCGACTACCGCACGCGCCGTGCCCACGCCCGCGAGCACATGCTGGCGATGCAGGCGCTCTGGAACGACGAGGTCGCCTCGTTCGACGGCGAGTACGTCAGCTTCCCCGACACGTGGTCCTGGCCCAAGCCGGACCACCACGTGCAGGTCCTCGTCGGCGGCGGGGCCGGCCCGAAGATGTTCGCCCACATCGCCGAGTACGCGGACGGTTGGATCCCGATCGGCGGCGCCGGACTCGCGGAGTCGATCCCCCGGTTCAAGGACGCCGTCGCCGCTGCGGGGCGCGATCCGGAGTCGATGCGCATCGTGCCCTTCGGGTCACATCCGACCGCCGCGAAGCTCGAGCACTTCGCCGAGATCGGCGTGACCGAATGCGTCTTCCGACTTCCGTCAGCTCCCGCGGACGACGTCCTGCCGGTGCTCGAGGAGCAGGCCCGCCTGATCGCCGAGTGGGTCACCCCCGAGGCCTGAGCCGCTCCGTATCCTGAGCCTCGACGCCTGCCCACCGCGGGCGCACGCACTCTGGGAGCACCCGATGGCCGACCTACCGAACAAGCGACAACTCGAGTCGACCGGCGACAACTACGGCTTCCGGTTCAGTCCGAAGCTGCTGGGCGGCGGGCTGCTCGCCATCGTCCTCGTCGCGTTCATCCTGTCGAACCGACAGAAGGTGACCGTCAACTTCCTGTTCTTCTCGATGGACGACGTGCCGCTCTGGATCACCCTGACGGTGACCGCGCTGCTCGGAGCAGCGGTCGGCACGATCGCGGTGTTCACCCGTCGCCGGGCGCGCCGCAAGGCACGCAGGGCCGAACGCAACAGCTGACCGCCGCACCCGTCCGGCAGGCAGCCGGGCCGGGCGCGACGCGCTGGGCGGGGGCCCTACGCGCTGGGCGGCATCCAGTGTCCGGCGTTGACCGGCAGCGCGGTCCCGGTGACGCACTTCGCGAGCGGTGAGGCGAAGAACACCGCCGCGCCCGCGATCTCCGAGGAGTGCGGGAGGTAGCCCAGCGCCGTCTCGGCCGCGCGCTCCTCGTAGACGTCCTCCCAGGTGGCCCCGTTGCCGCGCTCCTGCGCCTGCCACTCGAAGTAGATCTTCACGCTGTCACCCCAGATGTAGCCGGGGTGCACGGCGTTGACCCGGATGCCGTACTCACCGAGCTCGAGGGCGAGGGTCTTGGTGACCGCGCCGAGCGCCGCCTTGGACCCGGCGTAGGACCCGGCCTTCTCCTCGAGCCACTGCACCGACATCGTGTTGATCATGACGATGCGTGCGTCGCCGGTGCGGGCCGCCGCGGCCTTGAGCTGCGGCAGCATCGCCTGGGTCAGCTGCAGCGTGCCGAAGTAGTTGATGTCGACCGGGCGACGCCAACGGTCGAGATCCGCGTCCTCGAAGCGCACGTGCTCACCGCCGTGGAACGCGGAGTTGACCAGGATGTCGACGCCGTCGTCACCGACGGCGGCCGCGGTCTCGGCAGCGATGCGAGCGCAGTCCTCGGCCTTGGCAATGTTGCCGTACACCTGGTGCGCGGTGCGACCGAGCGCCTCGATCTCCTCGGCCACCGATGGCACGACCTTGTCCGATCGAGCCACCAGCACCACGTCCGCACCTTCGCGGGCGAGGCCGAGCGAGATGTCACGCCCCATCCCCGGACCGATCCCGGTCACCACTGCGGTCTTGCCTTCGAGCAACATCTGGTCCCCCTGTTCTCGGCCCTCGTCGCGTCAGCGACTCAGGACCGCTTGGTCTGCGTCCACGGCAGTTCACGATCCACCGACGGTTCCCTGGGCAGGCGCAGCGCCTGCTCCCCCAGGTTGTTCCGATGGACCTCTTCGGTGCCGCCCCCGATCCGCGAGGCGAACTGGTTGAGGCACTGGTACTGCCAGAAGCCGTCGCCCTCGGCATCGTGCCAGAGCATGCCCTCGGCGCCCTCGGCGTCCACGGCGAGCTCGACACGACGCTTGAGCGAACGGGTGAAGAAGTTCTTCAGCAGCGACCCGTGCAGGGCCAGCTCGTAGCGCCCCGTCATGACGGCGGTCTGCGTCCGCCAGCCCATCCACCGCAGGATGTGCTCGTCGGTCCAGACCTGTACGAGCCGCTGACGGATGATCGGGTCCTGGTCGAGTCCGACACGGCGGACCGTCGAGAGGACCGCGGCGTACCCGGTCGCCTGCCCGGCTCCGGAGATCATGGAGCTCTCGGACTTGAGCGTCGTGCGCGTGACCTTCCAGCCGTTCCCGATCTCGCCGACGACGTTGGCCGCGGGAATCCGCACGTCGGACAGGAAGACCTCGTTGAAGTGGGCGACGCCCTGCGCCTGCACCAGCGGACGCACCTCGATGCCGGGTGAGGCCATGTCGACGATGAAGAACGTCAGCCCCTCGTGCTTGGGCACGTCCGGATCGGTCCGGGCGACGAGGATGCCGAACTGCGCGTGCTGCGCGCTCGAGGTCCAGACCTTCTGACCGTTGACGACCCACTCGTCGGCGTCCTCGTCGAACACGGCACGTGTCGCCATCGCCGCCAGGTCGGATCCTGCACCGGGCTCGGAGAAGAGCTGGCACCACGACTCGTCACCGGCGAGCAGCGGCTCGACGTAGCGCTCCTGCTGCTCCGGCGAACCGTGCTGCATGAGCGTCGGCCCGACGAGCGCCTGGGCCGCGGTGATGAACCCGGAGGTCGCGTCGAAGTTGGCGAGCTCCTGGTTGAAGACGATCTGGTGCGCCGGGCTGAGACCTCGGCCCCCGAAGGCGACCGGCCACGTCAGGCCCGCCCAGCCCTCGTCGAAGAGCAGGCGCTGCCAGGCGTGGCAGCGTGCCCGGTAGTCCGCGGCGACCTCGGGATCGGTGGCCGCACCGTTGCGTGACCAGTCCCGCTCGTCGCCGTGCTTCGGTTCCGCGTGTGCGTCCAGGAACTCGCGCACCTCGGCGCGGAACGTGGCCAGCTCGGGTGAGTCCTCGAAATCCACGGGCCGCAGCGTAGGCCACAGAACTGGAACCTGTTCCAGTTCTGTGGGCTGACCTGCGTCAGGACTGGGAGTTCGGTGCTGCCGTCGGCATCGAGTCGAGCGACATGCGCACGATCCCGATGCCGAGCAGCCGCGCCCGGTCGGCGACCTCGTCCGCGGGCGAGATCGCCCTGGTCAGCTCGTTGAACAACCAGCGGGCGACCCACCGACGCAGCAGCACGAGTCGACCGGGGACCGCGGCACCGGAGAGCCCCAGCCATGCCGAGAGCTCGGCGGAGGGGTCCGGGTCGGGGATCGAGTCGAGATGCAACGTGGGACGGACGTCGAGCAGCGCGGCATCGCCGCCCTCGGCCCACATGTGCGACAGGGCCGGACCGATCAGCGCGTACGGGGCGGGCCCACCGCTGCCGATCAGCACGAACTCGTGCTCGGCGTCCTGGGCCGACATCGCCAGCGCCGCCACCCTGCCGCCCTGGGGACGACGCAGCGCACGCCACGAGCGACCCGAGCG
Source organism: Actinomycetes bacterium (assembly GCA_023423475.1). Lineage (GTDB taxonomy): Bacteria > Actinomycetota > Acidimicrobiia > Acidimicrobiales > Microtrichaceae > JAFAFN01. The sequence goes on from JAFAFN010000279.1 coordinate 6,963, forward strand.
TGTCAGGCGGTCACGAAGGACCGACCTCGCAGGGTCCTCGGGCGACTCCATCACGAGCACCTCGACCCGGATCCGGTCCGGGTTCCAGGCATCGAGGCCCTCGAGGTAGCGCTCGCCCGCCGAACCGCCGGTCGGCACGACCATGGACAGGCTCGTGACCACCGGGCCGGAGTGCTCCAGCAATCCGGCGGCACGGTCGTCGTGTCGACGGACCATCAGTCGGGTGACCGTCGGGTCGTCGAGCTCGGGGAGGTGGGGGTGGGGATGATCGAGATCAGACATGCAGTGGTGGGTCGGAACGGACATCGCCGTCCCGACCCGACTGGTATCGGAGTACCCGCACTGCACCTGAAGTTTTCTCCAACACCCCGAGGGGTGACGGGTGCTACAGGCGCTCGATGATCGTCACACGTCCGCCGACCCCACCCTCCGCCCGTCAGCTCCGCCGACGCGTGAGGAACGATCAGCGAGCGATCATCGCTCCGCTCAGATCCGCTCGATGATCGTGACGTTCGCCTGGCCGCCGCCTTCGCACATGGTCTGGAGGCCGTAGCGGCCACCGGTGCGCTCGAGCTCGTTGAGCAGCGTCGTCATGAGACGCACGCCGGTCGCACCGAGGGGGTGACCGAGTGCGATCGCGCCACCGTTGACGTTGACCTTGGACATGTCCGCGTCGAGCTCCTTGGCCCAGGCGAGCACGACCGACGCGAACGCCTCGTTGATCTCGACCAGGTCGATGTCGTCGAGGGTCATGCCGGCCTTGTCGAGCGCGTAGCGGGTCGCCGGGATCGGCGCGGAGAGCATGCGGATCGGGTCCTCGCCACGCACCGAGAGGTGGTGCACCCGTGCACGAGGCGTCAGGCCGTACTGCTCCACCGCACGCTCGGACGCGATCAGCATCGCCGCGGCGCCGTCGGAGATCTGCGAGGCGAGCGCCGCGGTCAGGCGGCCACCCTCCATGAGCGGCTTGAGCGAGCGGATCTTCTCGACGTTGGGCTCACGAGGGCCCTCGTCCTGGGTGATCTCACCGAACGGCGCGATCTGGGAGTCGAAGCGGCCCTCGGCGCGAGCGGCGATCGCACGCTCGTGCGACTGGATCGCGAACGCTTCCATCTCTTCACGCGAGAGGTCCCAGTCGCGGGCGATCATCTCGGCACCGTTGAACTGGTCGACGGGCTGGTCGCCGTAGCGCTTCACCCAGCCCTCGGAACCCGAGAAGGGGTCGGTGTAGCCGAACTGCTCGGCGACGAGCATCGCCGACGAGATCGGGATGGCGGACATGTTCTGCACGCCGCCGGCGACGACCAGGTCCTGGGTCCCCGACATGACGCCCTGCGCAGCGAAGTGCACGGCCTGCTGGGACGAGCCGCACTGACGGTCGACGGTGGTGCCGGGCACCTCTTCGGGCAGTCCCGCGGCGAGCCAGCAGGTGCGGGCGATGTCACCCGCCTGGGGGCCGATGGTGTCGAGGCAACCGAAGACGACGTCCTCGACGTTCGACGGGTCGATGCCGGTGCGGTCGACCAGTGCGTTCAGGACGTGGGCACCCAGGTCGGCGGGGTGCACCTGCGACAGGCCGCCACCCTTTCGCCCCACCGGGGTGCGGACGGTGTCGATGATGTAGGCCTCGGCCATGGGGGAACCTCCGGGACGGGTCGCCGGATGGCGACATGGTGTCGGTCGTGCCGACGTGCGACAGCGAACACCGTAGGTGCCGACTCCGTTCCCGGCCATGTGGCCGAGCCGGGTCGGCCGGGTGCACATCTGCGGCGGTGGGGCGTGCGGACCTGCAACACTCACAGCCATGACGTCGTGGCGCGCCGAACAGTTCGACCTCCTGCCGCAGTCGGTGCACGACCGATGGTCGAACTTCGGCACATGGCCGGGTCACACCTACTTCTCGAACGTGGTGGGCATCGAGGTCGACGAGCTCCGTCGCGACTACGCACGGATGTCGCTCCCCTGGCGGGGCGAGCTCAACCAACCGCAGGGGCTGATGCACGGCGGTGCCATCGCCACGCTGATCGACACCGTCGTCGTCCCCCCGATCGGCACTGCGTATCCGGACCCTCGCCCGTTCTCGACCATCGAGATGTCGATCCGCTACCTGGGTCCGGTCCGTCAGGAGGACCTCGTCGCCGAGGGATGGATCACCCGTCGCGGCAGCGGCGTCGTGTTCTGCGAGGCAGAGGTGCGCACCGCGTCCGGGGTGAAGGTCGCGTCCGGCAACCTCATCTACGTCGTCGGAGCACCTGTCGAACCGAGCTGACGCTCACGGCTCGATGATGGGGAACCAGAAGTGGAAGTCGTCGAGCAACGACGACAGCTTCCGCAGCACCTCGATGTCGCCGTCGACCTGTACGTCACCGCGGGCGAGGTGGTCATCGAGACCGCTCGACGAGGTCACCAGCGCCTTGAACGCCGCGGCCGTCGTGCGCAGGGTCACCCCCGCGTCGGGACGCAGCTCGCCGCCGGTGTGGTGCAGGACCGATCGTCGGACCTCGATGACCCGCTGCTCGGCAGGATCGGTGAGCTCCAGGTTGATCACCAGGTGCTCGCCGTCCGCAGCGGGTCCGTTGAGTCGGACTGCGAGGTAGTCGATCAGCATCGCGACCGGCATGGCGGCGATCGTGTCGGGGCTCACGAACGCGCGGTCGCCGAAGTCGAGCGTGCCGATGCGGAGCTCCTGCGCGCCGGTCAGGTAGAAGTTGCGCCAGACCCCGTTCTCGGTCTGGTAGCCGAGCTGCTCGAGCGTGTCCGCGAGCAGCTCGCGTGCGGTGGTGTCGGCGGGGTCCGCGAACACGACGTGGTTCAGCACCTGCGCGACCCACCGGTACTCACCCGCGGCGAAGTCGGCCCTGGCTCGTTCGATCACCGCCCCCGCACCGCCCATGTACTCGACGTACTTCACGCTCGACTCGACCGGCGGCAGCGGGTGCAGCGTCGACGGGTTGCCGTCGAACCAACCGAGGTAGAGGTTGTAGACAGCCTTCGCGTTGTGGTTGACCGAGCCGTAGTAGCCGCGGTTGCACCACCGCTCGCCGATCGAGGGTGGGAAGTCGATCTGCTCGGCGATCTCGACCATGTTCTCGCCGTGGTTCGCCAGTCGCAGCGTCTGGTCGTGCAGGTACTTGTAGGCGTCGCGCTGGGACTCGAGGAAGTCGACCACCCGGTCGCTGCCCCACGTCGGCCAGTGGTGCTGCGCGAAGCACAGGTCGGAGTCCTCGGCGAAGAGGTCGATCGCCTTGTCGATGTAGTACGCCCAGGCCTTGGCGTCGCGGGTCCGGGCGCCGCGCAGCGTGTAGAGGTTGTGCAGCGTGTGCGTCGCGTCCTCGGCGGTGCACAGCGCCCTGAACCCGGGGAGGTGGAAGAGCATCTCGGCGGGTGCCTCGGTGTCGGGCGCCAACATGAACACGAACTCGATGCCGTCGATCGTCATGGTCTGGACGTCGTCGACGATCTCGTCGGTGGGCACCATGAAGCTGGTCGGGGCCAGCGGGATGCCGAGACCGAGCGCGGGTGACACGGTGCCGGTGGGGCCCTTCGGCAACAGAGGCCCGTACATGTAGCTCGCCCGACGGCCCATCGCGTTCCCGGCCAGCACGTTCTCGGACAGGGCCGCCTCGGTGAAGCCGACCGGCGCGATGATCCGGGTGCGACCCGCGTCGACGTCCTCGTCGGTGGTGACGCCCCGCACCCCGCCGTAGTGGTCGATGTGGCTGTGGGTGTGGATCACCGCGTGCACCGGCCGGGCACCGCGGTGTGCGGTGTAGAGCTCGAGCGCCGCACGCGCCGTCGGCGGCGCCGTCAGCGGGTCGACCAGGACCACACCGGTGTCGCCCTCGATGATCGTCATGTTCGCCAGGTCGGCGGACCGCACCTGGTAGATGCCCTCGCACACCTCGAAGAGCCCGTGGAGCGTGAGGAGCTGCGTCTGGCGCCGCAGGCTCGGGTGCACGGTGTCGGGGCACTCTTCCTCGTTGACCCACTGGTACGGCGCGACGTCCCAGACCTGTCCGCCGTCGGCGTCGAGGATCGACCCGCCGTCGGGCAGCGGTGCGACGAAGCCTCGTTCGGCGTCGTGGAAGTCCGCTCGGTCGTCGCCGTCGAGCAGCTGCGCCGCGTGCGCCAGCACGTCCCTGGTGGCATCGGTCGCGGGCTTCGGGGTCATGCGGTCTCCTCGGCTCCTGGTGTTCGGGTCGGCGCAGCGCGCGGCTCCGAGCGGGGTGCCGGCGACCCTACCGGGGGCCGCCCGACTCCTGGTCGTCGTGTGCTCGGACGGTCGGATCGGTCGACGGATCGGCGCCGAGGTGGGTCCGACCCTCGGCGCAGTCCTCGAGCAGGTGGCACCAGGTGCAGTCCCTGCCCGGCGCGGCCGGAGCGCCGTCGGGGTCGGCTCGGACCTGTACGACCTCGAGCACCCGGTCGACGGTGAGGTCGAGCAGGGCCTCGTCGACGACCACCGCGGTGCGCGTGCCGGTCGACGGTGCGCCGGTGGTGATGCGCACCGGTGCGTGTCGGGTGCCGAGGGACCGGACGAGTGCCAGGTAGCCGGCGCGCAGTCGGTCCGAGGGCCGCGGCGCCGCATCGCTGATGCTCAGCAGGCGTTCGCCCGACACGACCCCGCCCATGACCGCATCCAGCGTCGCCCGGAGCTGCACGACACGACCCGGCACGTTCCATGCGGGCGCACGAGCGGGATCCGCCCAGACGATCCTCGGGTCGCGCCCCACCAGGCGTAGTGCGCCGTCGCACCAGGTGGTGACCGCCGCGACGAGCGCGGCGGTGCCCGCCCGGTCGAGGTCGCCGACCCACATCCGGAGGTTGTTGGGCCAGTCGAGCTGCTCCTCGATGACCCGCTGGACCGCATCGGCGAGACCATCGCTCGAGGGCGTGCCGGGCGACCACGGACGAGCGGCGAGCTCACGGAGCACGAACAGCCCGAGACGTCGCCGGGCGGTCGCGGTCGACTCGAGGAAGTCCTGCGGCGGGTGCGCGAGCCGGCGTGCGCAGCGCTCGGTGAGCCAGAACGCGTCGACCACGACGCCGTCGGAGAAGTAGTCCGCCTTCTCGCCCTCGGCGAGCACGAGGCGGTCCCCGAGCAGCACGTCGATCGACGAGGTCAGCCGCTCGGTGGCGTGCTCGGCCAGACGACGCCGCTCGTCGCGCTCAGCACTCATCGCTCGTCGCTCCGTCGTCGGGATCGCCGTCGTCATCGAGACGGGCACTGGGGCAGACTTCGGCATCCGCGCACCAGCGGCACCACCGTCCCGGCGACTCGCCGGCGGGGCGACCGGCGCGGAGCTCGGCCCAGGTACCGATGGCATCGGTGAGCCGCGCCGCGGCGGCCTCGAGCACCCCGAGCGTGACCGGCGTGCCAGCCGGAGGCGAACCGGGGTACCAGCGAGCGACGTTGACCGGGGCGACCCCGTCACGCAGCCCGACGAGCAGCGCATAGAGGTAGGCCTCGGCCTGGTGCGATGACGCCGGCCGACCCGACTTCACCTCGACGACCACGCCCGGCAGTCCGGTCGTCGGTCCGCCGAGCTCGACGTCGACCACTCCGGAGCAGATCACGTCGCCGGCGGCGAGCACGATCGTCGCCCGGGACTGGGTCCTCGGCGCCCACGAGGGATCGATGCCGGTCCAGGCGTCGGCGACCGACGACGCGAGCGGATCGAGCGACTCGGCGAGGGTGGACTCGTCGAGCCCGTCGATCTGCTCGACGAGGTCGAGCTCACCCTCGGCATCGCACATCGAGCGCAGTGCGGCGCTCGGTTCGAGGACCCGCCCCGCGACCAGCTGATGGGTGACGAAGCGGTCGAGCGCGATGCCGCGCAGCAGTCCCAGCGCGTCGGTCCCCGTCTCGGGAGCCGACGGAGCGGCCGGCCGTGCCGACGCGACCGCCGAGCGCTCGCATCGCTCGATCTCGGTGATACGGCCCTTGGGGACGCGCAGCGGCAGCAGGTCGGCGTCGACGTGACCCGCGTGGAGCAGCGCCGCTCGAGCCGCGCCGTCGAGCTCGGCGCGCAGCTCGGCGATCGACCCGGCGTCGACCGCCGTCGGCATCACCAGATCGGACAACCACGACGGCACCGGCATCGCCCGACATGCTCGCAGACCGCAGGGACACGCCGGCCCGAAGATGAACGACCGATGACCTCCGGGTGGACGCAGGGTTGAACCAGAGGTGGCTCCCCTGACACGATGCGGGTGCTGGCGGCGGGTCGTGGGGACCCGCGCACCGACCGGGGGGTCACCGATGGGCGGAACGTTGACGAAGGACGGCTCGCGGTTCACCCGCCGGCTCCTGACGACCGGGACGATCGCGTTGTGCGGACTGCTGGCTGCGGCGTGCACCACCGCACCGCCGTCCAACTCGGGCGGTGGCGGCATCGGCTCGGGCGACGGAGAGGCGACCCAACCGAGCGGCGACGAGGACGTCGCTCTCAACGAACTGCAGTTCATCGGCTCGCACAACAGCTACCACGTCGCCCCCGAGGCGCCGATCATGCAGTGGCTGACCTTCGGTTCGATGCTCGTGCCCCAGGTCGCCACTGCACTCGGTGACCCGCAGCAGCTCAACTACACCCACGCGCCGCTGGCGACGCAGCTCGACCGGGGCGTGCGCACCTTCGAGCTCGACATCTTCGCCGACCCCACCGGCGGCCGGTTCGCCAACCCGCTGCTGCCCCAGCTCCTCAACCTCGCCGTCGCACGACCGACCGGCATGGACCAGCCGGGCATGAAGGTCGTGCACATCCAGGACATCGACTTCCGCTCGACGTGTCCGACCCTGGTCGGGTGCATGTCGGAGCTGAAGACCTGGTCCGACGCACATCCGGGCCACCTGCCCATCGTGATCAACCTCGAGCTCAAGGACGACGCACTCCCTGCACCGTTCGACGGCACGAGCATCGTGCCGTTCGACCGTGCGCAGCTCGACGCCGTCGACGACGAGATCCTCAGCGTGCTCGGCGACCGCCTGATCACCCCTGACGACGTGCGCGGCGACGCCGTCGACCTGCGCACCGCGGTCAGCACCACCGGCTGGCCGAGCGTCGCCGAGAGCCGCGGCCGCTTCCTCTTCTTCATCGACAACGCCGGCAAGCGCGACGCCTACCTCGAGGACCATCCCTCGCTCGAGGGTCGCGTGATGTTCACCAGCTCGGGTGAGGGCCAGCCCGACGGCGCCGTGCTCAAGGAGAACGACCCCGGCGACGGCAGTCGCATCCGCTCCCTGGTCGAGCAGGGCTACCTGGTGCGCACCCGTGCCGACGCGGACGTCGTCGCACCGAGTGCAGCCACCCGCGACGTCGCGCTCGCCTCCGGCGCCCAGATCGTGCACACCGACTTCCCTCCCGGTGAGTCCCACAGCGCGAACGGCTACGTGGTCTCGTTCGGGACCCGTGTCGCCGCACGCTGCAACCCCGTACTCACCTCGTCGAGCACCTGTGACGCCCCCGTCGCGGTGGAACCTCGCTGAGCCGACCAGCGCCGGCGACCGGGTCGTCGACGAGGTGAACCACGTTCGACATCCCGGAGAATTGTCCGAAAAGTCTTCAACACTGGACACTTGCCTATGGAGTTCCGAACGTCGCTCATGTACCGTCCGAAGGGTCATGAGCCGGCTGGGCCGTGGCGTTTGGGACGGAACGCTGCCGACATCGTCGGCGGCACGACACGGGCGAACGGCGGATCGTCGGCGCCGAGTGAGGGGAACACATGCATCGCACGCGCACGTGGAGGGCGGCCGCGATCGGCCTGCTCGCCGTGGTCACCATCGCCGCCGGGGCATGCGCCCCGCAGACTCCCGGTGGCGGCATCGCCACCAAGGACTGGCAGTTCCGCGGCACCCAGGTCACTGTCAACGACAGCCAGGACTCGATCGGCATCTGCTGGCCTGCCGTCCTGTGCCAGGACGAGCCCTACCTGCTGAACATCGGCTTCCGGGTGAAGATCGGCCAGGCCGGCTCCGCCCAGGTCCAGGTCACCAACGACCGGACGAACGCTCCCGAGAACGTCGGTGAGGGCCAGACCGTGCAGGTCGCACCCGGTCCCGGCGGCCAGAACATCTTCAACGGCGTGCAGGCACTCGACGTGCTCGATCTTGCCAACTCGGCCAACAAGCTCGAGGTGTTCGGCACCTACGTCTGGGCCTCGGAGGAGGACCAGGTCGGCAACGGTCTGGCTGCGGACTCCGTGGCGGACGCACTCGAGGATGCCCTCAACAGCACCCTCGCCACCGCCAACCTGTCGAGCCTCGATGCGAGCTTCATCCTGGACCTCATCCTCGGCAACATCGGCAACGCGTTCGGCATCCTGGTGCAGAACATCCCACTGCTCGGCCTCGGTGACGACCTGCTCGGTGGCGGCATGTACATCGGCATCGGTGCCCAGGGCACCCTCGGCGCGGCCCTCGACGCGACGATCGGAACCACCCCGTTCCCGGCGATCAACCTTCCGGTCGTCAACATCCCGCCGAACATCAGCGCCGGCGGCTTCTACACCCTGACCGGTCCGAAGACCTTCACCCAGACCTTCAACGGTGCCGGCGGCAGCCACACCTGGACCATGCAGTCCGGTCCGGTCGCCTGATCCGAACCACCTCGAACGACGGCCCGGGCAGCGCTGCCC
>JAFAFN010000335.1 GCA_023423475.1 Actinomycetes bacterium
GCGTGACGGCGCGAGGGTGCTGCTGGTCGCCGGACTGGTGGTGCTCGCGCTCGGCGTCGTGGTGGCGAACGAGCTGCGGCGGCGGTACTCGCCGCTGACCGTCGTGGTGGTCGCCGGGCCAGCGGTAGCGCTGGGCCTCGCGCTGTTCCTGTTCAACGTCGACGGCTTCCTTCCCACGACCTACTGAACGGCGCGGACGGCACGGCGTCGGAGGGGTCTGCTTCGACGCGGCCGGACGAGAGATTGACGGGTTCGATTCGGATGGTGAACCGGTGTCGAACAGCGCGGGAACACTGCTCCATTTCATTGAAGTTGCTCAGGATCTATTGGAAGGTTTCGTCGGAGGCAACGGGCCCGAATGGACGGCTCGTTGCAGAGAGAGAGGCAGTACCAGATGAGGCGAATCACGAAGATCGCGATGGCGGTGTTGATGGCGGTCGTCGCCGGAGTCGGTGGGTCCGCCATGCCGGCCGGAGCACTCGGCGAGATGACGGTCACGCCCACGCGCATCCCGGTGACGGCGAACCAGACCTCGGCGCTGGTCACGCTGTCCTACTCGGGCCAGCCGTCCTACGTGCTCATGTTCGCCGAGGTCTGCAAGAAGTCGATCGCGAACCCCACCTTCGACGTGACCGAGGACTGCGCGGTGCTGACCCGCATCACGCCCAACGGCACCGAGGACGGCTCCCGCACGCTGCAGTTCGAGGTCTTCCGGGGCGACAACCCCGACCAGGAGACGCCCTGGGGTTGCTACGCCGAGGGTGACGTCGCCCCTGCCGGGTTCGAGAAGTACACGACCTGCTACATCCGGGTCACGAACAACGGCATCCTCAATTTCTCGGATGACATCGAGACCGCCTTCACCTTCGAGGTGAGCGGCGGCGACATCCCCGAGTCGCCCTTGACGATCCTGCTGCCGGTGCTCGGCACGCTCGTCGCTCTGGGTGGGTTCGTCCTGATCCGACGCCGTCAGGCCATCGCCTGAACCACGCCGTCGGTCCGGGGCGGACCGAGACGTATCCCCCGACCAGCACCTCGTCACAGCGCGAGCGCGCTCGCGCTGCGGCGGACGAGTTCACAGATCACCGCACTACACATCAACGACAGACCAACGAGATGGAGCAGAGAATCCACATGAAGCTCAAGGCACTGATCGGCACGGCCGTCGCCGCCGCCGTCCTCACCACGGGTGGCATGGCCGCCGCCGCACCGCCGAACACCGGCTGGGACGACATCAACGACGTGATCACGGGCAGCGGCTCGGACACGACCTACAACTTCATGCAGCGCGCCGAGCTGGTCTACAACCAGGCGGCCGGCTGTGACACCGTCAACACCAGCAACACGCCCCTTCACGCCCAGTGCCTGACCACCGGTCAGACCGCCACCGAGATCCGTGGCAACTGGGATCACGACATGGCGGTCAGCGTCTTCCCGACCGGGTCCGGCGCCGGCGTCTCGGCGCTCCAGCAGGACCGCGTCGACTACGCCCGCTCGTCGCGTGGACCCCGCACCTCGGGTGACTCCGGCACCAACTTCTGGGCCTTCGGCAAGGACGGCGTCGCCGTCGTCAGCCTCACGCCTCGTGCAGGTCTCAACAACCTCTCCAAGGCGCAGATCCAGGGCATCTACAACTGCACGATCACCAACTTCAGCCAGCTCGGCCAGCCCGCTGGTGTCATCGAGCCGGTCGGCCTCAACCCGTCCTCGGGCACCAAGGCGACCTTCGACGCCTACCTCGGCTTCGATGCCAACAACGGCAGCTGCGTCAAGAAGCTCTCCAACGGCACCTTCCCGTTCGAGAACGACGTGAAGCCCGTGCTCGCCGATCCCGGCATCAACGAGAACAACGCCATCTGGTGGATGAGCTACGCCGAGTTCAGCTCGTTCTCGTACAAGCGTGGCAGCGCCACGGTGATCAGCGTCGACGGCAGCTCGCCGACGGCCGGCACCATCGCGAACAACAGCTACCCGATCACGCGGTTCATCTACCACGTCACCAAGAACACGATCACCCCGCAGGGATCGACGTCCAACCTGCTGGGCCCCGACGGTGGCAAGCAGGGTGCGGTGCGTGAGCTCACCGAGTTCCTCTGCAAGCCGACCGCCGAGCACGCGGTGAACAACTTCTCCGGCCGCAGCAACTACCTCGAGATCGGTGCGGCCTACACGGCCACCGGCTTCGTGCGTCTGCCCGTGGCGGAGCGCACCAACGGCATCTGCGCCTTCGCGCCGGCTCCGTGAAGCTGAGCGTGTCCTGACACAGCGGACACGCTCACCGAACTGGTGATGAGGGGGCACGCGTCGAGCGTGCCCCCTCGTTGCGCATCGCAGCCCGGGAAGTTCAGAATTCGGCGAGATCCGAACTTCGAAATACAACAACTCGACACTGTTCACCTGAGGGGAATCTTCGATTCATTCCCCCCTGTTAGAACCACCTTCGAGTCCGTCACCGTGTCGGGCTCGAGGTCTGTGTACCGGTTCCGGAAGGAACAACCGAGATGGAGGAAAGATGAGTTCGAAGAAGGTGACCCGGTCCGTTGCAGCGATCGGCGTGATGATGGCGGCGCTCTTCGTCGTCGCGGCATGTGTCCCGAAGACACCGCCGGCCAGCACCACCACGACGTCGACCACCGAGTCGACCACGACCAGCACGACGGCATCGACCACCACGACGTCGACCACGGTCCCGACCGGTGACGCACCCGTCGCCGTCATCTCGACCCAGCAGCCGACGAGCGGCGCAGCGCCGTTGATCAACCGCTTCTCCATCGCCGGCTCCGTCTACGACACCAGCGACCCGCAGAACTGCCTGGTCGACTTCGGCACCGGCTTCCAGGTCCCTTGCGCGGACGCCTACTTCGCGCAGAACCGGGCCGTGCACACCTTCCGTGAGCGTCAGACCTACACGATCACGCTGACGGTCAAGGGCACGAACGGCGAGACCGCCACCGACAGCATCGAGATCACCCCGTCGGGTGTCACCCCGCAGCTGCAGGTCACCCCGAACCCGATCCCGGTCACGTCCGGTCAGAACGTGGCCGAGGTCGTCGTGCGCTACGACCAGATGCCGGACCAGCTCTCCTTCGTCGAGGTCTGCAAGAAGTCGATCGCGAACCCGACCTTCGACGTGACCGAGGACTGCGCCTACCTGACCCGGCTCACCCCGAACGCCACGCCGAACGGCGAGCAGGCGGTGCTGCTCGAGGTGTTCCGTGGCGACAACCCCGATGGTGAGACGCCGTGGGGCTGCTACGCACCCGGTGACGTCGCTCCGGCCGGTTTCGAGCGCTTCGAGACCTGCTACGTCCGCACGACCGTCGGCTCGATCCTGAACTTCACCGACGACGTCGAGCAGGCGTTCACCTTCACGAACGCCTGAAGCACCGGGACATGAGCTGACCCGTCGGGGTCACCTCGGACGGCCCCGTCGCCCTGCTCCGGCAGGAGGCGGGGCCGTGTTGCGTCCGAGGTGCGGTTGCCGTGCTCCGCGCGACGGTGCAGCCCGAGCGCGCGTGCGATCGAAATCGCCGGACCCTCAGACGACGTGCGGTGGGCGGGCTCAGCCCGCTGCAGCGAGTCCGGCCCGGCCGTCGGCCGGGGGGACCATGGTCGCTTCGGCGAGCAGCTGGGCACGATCCGCCGCAGCCTGGTCGACCGACGGTGCCGCCTCGTCGCCGGCCTCATCGCTGTAGAGCGGGATGCGTCGCACCACACCGGGGCCGGACGTCCCGGGCTGTCCCTCGGAGCCGTTCACGAAGGTCAGCGCGGTCTCGACGTCGTGGTCGAGGTTCAGGACCGACTCGTGGGTGACCCGCACGAAGCAGGTGGAGCCGGCGATGCCGGCCGGCGCCTGCTCGCCGGGGGCGTAGCAGCCCCACGGGGTCTCGCCGTCGGGGTTCGGCCCGCGGAACACCTTGAGCGACACCTCTCCGGAGCCGTTCGCCGTGCCGTTCGGGGTGAGCCTCGACAGCGTCGAGCAGTCCTCGCTCACGTCGAAGGCCGGGTCGGTGATCGACCGCTTGCAGACGTCGACGAAGACCAGCGAGTACGACGGCACACCGCTCCAGGCGACCTGGACACTCCGTCGGCTGGGCGCCGGGAGGATGGCCACCGGGTCGGGGGAGAGCCGCACCGTGAGCGCCTGGGCCGGGGCGACCGGGGCGTCCTCGATGAGCGCTCCGTCGAGCGGATCCGCCGCAGGCTGATCGACGGGGTCCTGGCTCGGCGCGGCGTCGGCCGCGCCCGGTCCTGCGGCGACACCGGATCCCAGGGTCGCGGTCGTCAGCAGGCCGGCGGCGATCCATCGGGGCAGACGTCGGTGCATCCGCGGAAGCTAACGAGCGGGGGTGTCCTGCGGCGCGCAGCGCGATGACCGAGGGGTGAACGCGAACGGAACTCCCGTCGCCGAGCGAGGCAGGAGTTCCGCTGCGAGGTGGATGGACGTGGGGATGGCGTGGTCCGGGGCCCGTGGGCCCCGGACCCATCGGGTTCAGGAGCCGATGACACCCCCGCCGATCTTGCGGATGACGACCGTGGCCGGGCGGGGTCGACCCGCCGGGTCGAAGTCGGGCCAGTTGCCGACGACGCGGGGGTCGGCCGGCGTCGGTGAGCCGATGGCCGTGGTCGACTCTCCCGGGTGCTGGACGTTGACGAACATCGTCTGCTGGTCCGGGGTCACCGCGATGCCGGTGATCTCGCAGCCCTTCGGGCCGACGAGGAACCGTCGGGTCTCACCGGTCTCGGGGTCGGCCGCCAGCATCTGGTTGTTGCCGATGTTGTCGTAGCCCCTCGAGGCGAGCAGCTGGGACGAGTTCGAGATGTCGGTCTGGATCCAGAGCCGGCCGTCGGGGTCGATGAACAGGCCGTCGGGCGAGCCGTAGATGTCGCCGTTCACCGTCACCGCCGGGTCGTAGGCGGGGTCACCTGCGAGCACGAAGACCTCCCAGTCGAAGGTCAGCGCACGGTGGTCGTCGCCGGTCTCGCGCCACTGCACGATGTGCCCGTACGGGTTCGGGTTGCGAGGGTTCGCCGGGTTCGGGCCCGTCGATCCGTTCGTCAGTGCGCAGTACACCTCGCCGGTGTCGGGATGCACCGTGATCCACTCGGGCCGGTCCATCTTCGTGGCACCGACGGCGTCCGCCGCCTGGCGGGTCCGCAGCAGCACGTCGGCCTGGTCGGCCCAACCGTTCGCCGTGGTGAGGGGTCCCTCGCCGGCGACGAGGGGCAGCCATTCGCCGCCGCCGTCCGGGTGGAACTTCGCCACGTACAGCACCCCGTGGTCGAGTGGGCTGCGACCCTGGGAGCGCAGCGTCTGCCAGCGACCCGAGCTCACGAACTTGTAGATGTAGTCGCCGTTCTCGTCGTCGCCGGTGTAGACGACCGCCCGTCCTGCGGTCTCGGCGTACGCCGCGTTCTCGTGCTTGATGCGACCGAGCGCGGTGCGCTTGACCGGGGTCGAAGTGGGATCGAACGGGTCGATCTCGACGATCCAACCGAAGTGGTTGAGCTCGTTCGGGTTGACGGCCAGGTCGAAGCGGGGATCCGCGGTGTACCAGCGGTAGCTGCTCGACTTGGACACGCCGTAGCGGGCCTGCGCCGGAGGAACGGTGTAGGCCGCATCGGCGGTGCCGAAGTAGCCGTTCCAGTTCTCCTCGCAGGTGAGGTAGGTGCCCCACGGGGTGAAGCCGTTGGCGCAGTTGTTCAGCGTGCCCATCGGTGCGTGGTTCGCCTGCATCGCAGGGTGGTCGAGGCCGACGGGCCCGGAGAACGCCATGGGCGTGGTGCCGGTGATGCGGCGGTTGTACTCCGAATCGACGAGCTGCCACACGCCGTCGACGATCTCGATCTGCACCACGGTCACGCCGTGGGCGGCGAGCGCCTTGTCGACCTTCTCCTGGGTCATCACGGCGTCGCCGTCTGGGTAGAGCAGCGTCGGGTTCACGTACTCCTGGTTGAACACGAGCAGGCCGGCTCGGTTGCCGATGGCCCCGCGGTCGAGGGGGAAGTAGTGCATCCCGTCGTGGTGCATGCCGATCTGCTGTGCCTGCTCCGCCGCGGTGTTCGAGGCGTCGGGCTTCCAGGCAGGACCGTCCGAGAGGATCGGCTGACCCCAGGGCACGAGGACCTCGGCGGTGTAGCCGGGTGGCACGACGATCGCGTCGGCGGTGCCGGCCGGCACCGAGGTGAACCCGAGCAGCGAGGAGCCGGGCACGGTGGTCGTCGTGGTGGACGTGGTGGTCGACGTCGTCGTGGTGCCGCCGCCGGGCGCCGGGGCGCAGGCGGCGAGGAAGGTCGCGAGCGCGACGCCGGCAGCGCCGCTGCCGAGTGCGCTGCGGCGCGAGACCAGGCGGCTCGCTGCCATCTCGGAGAAGGTCGGAGCGGCGTCGGGGCTCGAGCCGTCGGTCGGGTCGGTGTGCATGTGACTCCTCGGTTGCTGGCGGTCACGGCGACCGTACGGAGCCAGTTCGAACGTCGATCGGCCGTCCGGTGAACGGCGGCCCACCAGCGGATGAGAACTCGGTGAGACGGCGATGAGACCGACCTGACCGCCCGCGGACGTGCTCCGCAGGCCCCGGGACCTGACCCGGGCACGGCGCGCTGGGTACGGTCGGCGCCGATGAGCACCGCCGCGTTCCGCATCGCCGACGTCGCCGACGTCGAGGCCCTCGTGGCCCTGGTCGAGCGCGCCTACCGAGGGGACTCGTCACGCGACGGCTGGTGCACCGAGGCCGACCTCATCGACGGACAGCGGGTCGACGCCGAGATGATGCGGGCCAGCATCTCCGATCCCGACTCGATGGTCCTGGTCGCCGAGGACGACGTGTCGATCCTCGCCTGCTGCGAGCTGCGACGAGTCGACTCCACGACCGCGACCCTCGGCATGTTCGCCGTCGATCCGCTCCGCCAGGCCGGGGGAGTGGGTCGCAGCGTGCTGTCCGAGGCCGAGGTCCGGGTGGCGGACCGCTGGGGTGTGCAGCGGATCGAGATGAGCGTGATCGACGTGCGGGCGTCGCTCATCGCCTGGTACGAGCGACGCGGCTACGCCAGGACCGGGGAGCATCGTCCGTTCCCGTACGGCGACGACCGATTCGGGGCACCCCGGGTCGAGGGACTCCGGTTCGCCGTGCTCGCCAAGCGCATCGGCCCGGCGGCGGACGCCGCGTCGTAGCGTCCGAGGCGCTCGCTGGTGCGACGAGCCCGCTGGTATGCTGGACAGCCATGTCTGACCAGTCGACGATCGATCCCGATGCACCCGCCGAGCCGCCCAAGGCCCACGCGACGATCGTCTACCTCGGTCCCGTCGCCCCGCACTGGGAGATCCGCGGTGACTTCGGCGACCAGCAGATCGTGAACGACTTCCGGTCCCGTGTGAACGCCCGGCTCATGCTGCTGCCGCCGCACGACCCGCAGTTCCGTCGCAACAAGGAGCGCGTCAACCGCGACGCCGAGCGAGAGCTCATCGCGCTCGACTGGGACCTCGGCGACGACGACTACGCCAACCGCTGAGCCCACGGGCGACCGCGTCGGGCGGTCATCGCGTCGTCATCGGGTGTTCACCTCGGGCGTGATCGGCCCTGATGAACGGGCGTTAGTGTCGGGTCCATGGCCGATGAGGACGACCGCAGGTACCTGAACCGCGAGCTCTCGTGGCTCGACTTCAACGCCCGGGTGCTCGCTCTCGCCGAGGATCCGAACACCCCGCTGCTCGAGCGGGTGAAGTTCCTGGCGATCTTCAGCCAGAACCTCGACGAGTTCTTCCAGGTGCGTGTGGCCGGACTCAAGGAGCGCGTCGCGGCAGGGGTGCGCCGTCGCAGCGTGGACGGACTCTCCGCATCGGAGCAGCTCGAGGCGATCCTCGCGAAGGTCCGCACGCTCACCTCTCGGGCCGACGAGATCTTCCTCGGTCCCGTCTGCGGTGAGCTCGCCGCGGTCGGCATCCGTTTCTCGAGCTGGTCCCAGCTCGACGAGGACGACCGCGAATGGCTCCGTGACGAGTTCCAGCGGCGCATCTTCCCGGTGCTGACGCCGCTGGCGGTCGATCCGGGTCACCCCTTCCCGTACATCTCGACGCTCTCGTTGAACCTCGGTGTGGTGGTGGTCGATCCGACCACCCGGGAGCAGCGCTTCGCCCGGGTCAAGGTGCCGTCGCTGCTGCCCCGGTTCGTGGTCATGCCCGACCTCGAGCGCTTCGTCCCGCTCGAGCAGGTCATCGCCGCCCACCTCGATCAGCTGTTCCCCGGCATGGACTGCGTCGACAGCGTGGCCTTCCGGGTCACCCGCAACGCGGACCTCACCGTCGAGGACGAGGAGGCCGACGACCTGCTCGCCGCCATCGAGATGGAGCTGCGTCGAAGGCGCTTCGGCAAGGCGGTCCGCCTCGAGGTCGAGGACGACATCTCCGCCGACACCCTCGAGCTCATCCGCGACGAGCTCGAGCTCACCGACGACGACCTCTTCCCGCACGCGGCGCCGGTGGACCTCGGTGGGCTCTTCGCCGTCTACGACGTCGACCGCCCGGAGCTGAAGTACCCGGACTTCGTGCCGGTGACCCAGCGCCGCCTCGCACGCGACGACGAGGACGAGTTCCGCGACATCTTCGCCGAGATCTCCCAGGGCGACATCCTGGTGCACCACCCCTACGACAGCTTCGTGACCTCGGTCGAGGAGTTCATCCGCCAGGCGGCGAGCGACCCCAAGGTCCTCACGATCAAGTTGACCCTCTACCGCACCTCGGGTGGCAGCCCGATCGTCGAGTCGCTCATCCGCGCGGCCGAGGCCGGCAAGCAGGTGGCGGCGCTGGTCGAGCTGAAGGCCCGCTTCGATGAAGAGCGCAACATCGAATGGGCCCGACGGCTCGAGCAGGCGGGCGTGCACGTCGTCTACGGGCTCGTCGGGCTGAAGACCCACACCAAGACGACCCTCGTCGTGCGCGAAGAGGGCGACGGCGTGCGTCGCTACTGCCACATCGGCACCGGCAACTACAACTCCAAGACCGCACGGCTCTACGAGGACCTCGGGCTGCTGACGGTGGACCCCGCGATCGGCAGCGACCTCAGCCAGCTGTTCAACTACCTCACCGGCTACGCCCGCGACGTCGAGTACCAGAAGATGCTCGTCGCCCCGCACACGTTGCGGCCCGGTCTCGTCGAGCTGATCCGCAACGAGCGTCGCTACGCGCCCGATCGGGGTCGGATCATCATGAAGATGAACAGCCTCGTCGACGCCGGTCTGATCGACGAGCTCTACGAGGCATCGGCCGCCGGCGTGCAGATCGACCTGATCGTGCGGGGGATCTGCTGCCTGCGAGCCGGTGTGCCCGGCCTGTCCGAGAACATCCGCGTGCGCAGCGTCGTGGGCCGGTACCTCGAGCACTCCCGCGTCTACCGTTTCGCCAACGGCTACGGCCCGGATCGTCCGGTCGACTTCGTCGGCTCTGCCGACCTGATGCCCCGCAACCTCGACCGGCGCGTCGAGGCGATGGTCCCGATCGATTCCCCCGAGCTGCGCGCCCGCGTCGACGAGATGCTCGCGGTCGACCTCGCGGACGACACCCTGGCGTGGCGCCTCGAGGACGACGTCTGGCGGAAGGTCGAGCGACGCAACACCGTCGAGACCCACCTCGAACTGCAGCGGCACGCGCTCGAGCGCGCCGCGGTGGAGCTCCGTTGAGCCCCAAGCAGGTGCGCGCCGCAGGTGGTCTGGTCTGGAGGGACGGCGACGACGGCGTCGAGGTGGTCCTGGTGCACCGTCCTCGCTACGACGACTGGAGCCTGCCCAAGGGCAAGGCGCACAAGGGTGAGTCCGACGAGGTCACCGCACACCGAGAGGTGCTCGAGGAGACAGGCCTCGACTGCCGACTCGGCCCGGAGCTGGTGACCGTCGAGTACGTGACCCCTCGTGGTGAGCACAAGACCGTCCGCTGGTGGGAGATGCAGGTCGACGACGACCGCGGCTTCGAGCCGGACGACGAGGTCGACGAGATCCGTTGGGTGCCCCTCGAGCGAGTCGCGTCGGTCGCGACGATGAGCAGCGACGCCGAGGTCGTTCACTCGTTCGTCGCTTCCAGGGGCTGACGAGACCCCGCAGAGCCGCCTGGTTGCTGGGTCGCGGCGACGTCCCGGCGACCTGGAGGTGAATCTTCAGTCGCGGTTCACCTGCTGTTCACCCGGTGCACGGAGGGTGTCCATGGACGATTCCTACGCTGCGGAACGTCGATGGCCAACGACGGTCGTCGCGACCCATCCCCCTGAAGGAGACAATCCGCATGAACCGCTCTGACCGCTCGACCCGCGGAGGTCGGCTCACCTGGCTGTTCGCCCTGCTCGCCGTCGTGGCACTGTTCGCGGCCGCTTGTAGCTCGGACAGCTCCAGTGACGACGAGAGCTCGGACGAGGGCAGCTCGACCACCGCAGCTGCTGCTGCCGACGGTGCACCCTCCGACGAGGACATCAAGGCCCTGTCCACCTCGATCGCCGGTGGCGGCGCGAGCTTCCCCGACGCCTTCTACCAGGCCGTCAACACCGACTTCAACGGCATCG
>JAFAFN010000406.1 GCA_023423475.1 Actinomycetes bacterium
CGACGAGCTACCGAACTGCTCCACCCCGCGGCGTGAGGACCACTCTACCGGGCACCCTCTGCACGGGCCAGTCGGTACCCGGCACCGGTCCCTCAGGGCACGACCAGTTCGAACTCACCGCTGGCCACGACGGTGCCGTTGAGCTGCACCTCGATCCGGTGCGTCCCCGGGTAGTAGGTGCGCGTCGTGATCGGCACGATCTTGTGGCGCCGCTCCAGCTCCACTGTCGCACCGGGCGCCAGATCGAGCGTCGTCCACTTGAACACCTTGCGCCCCGTGGTCCCGTTCGCCCGCACCCAGTGGATCGCGTAGTCGACCACGACCCGATGTGACCGGGCCTCGTTCGAGGTCACCCGGAACGTCCACTCCGCCGCGCCCGGGTAGGTCACCTCGGGCGTCGTCACGACCAGCTCGGCGTCGACGGCGAGGTCCGGCTCGTGACCCAGCAGACGCATCGCGTCGGGATTGCCGGCCTTGACCAGTGTGCGGATCCCGCGCCGCACCACCCAGTCGATCCGAGCCTCGGTCTCGCCACCTGCTGCTCGTCCCTGCTCGGTCCACCGACCGGCGATCGACAGCGCCAACTCGGGCGAGATCCGACACAGGTCGTTCAGGTGGTTCGACACCGATCGGCGCACGTACTCCGAGTCGTCCGCGACGAGTCGATCGAGCAGGTGCACCGCGTAGCTCGGGTCGTTCGTCGCCACGACCAACTTGGGCGCCCACGGCAGCTTCGGCCGAGTGCCCTCGCTCACCAGCCGTCGGACGTGTTCGTCGTCCCGCTCGATCCACTCGGCGAACAGCTCGAGCGCGGCGGACGGGTCGTCGTCGATGAACCCGCGGATCGCGAACTCCCCGCTCGCCAGCACCGTGAGCCGCGACATCAGATCGAGCGCGACCTCGGGCTCGCCACGCCCCGCGACCCCGACCCACTCGACCAGGGGCCAGCCGTCCCAACCGGTCAGCCCACCCGGATGACCCTCGGCGTCCGGCGCGAGTGCCAGCACCCCGTCGACGACCGCCGCCGCGTCGACGAACGACTCGGGCATGCCGAGCACCAACGCCTCGGCCACGTGACGGACCCTCGCCTTGAGCTCGAGGGGCCCGAGTCCGTCGAGCGCCGCCACCTCGAACGTCTCGCTGCCGAAGCTCGGCTCGACCGCCGAGCACGCGACCGCCAGGCGGCGGACCAGTGCCGCGTCGATGTGGTCCTTGAACGCCGTCGAGGGCGCGTCGGACTGTTCGGCGGCGTCGGAGGTGGCGCGAGGCATGCCGACAGTCTGTCCGCGCTGCCAGGCAGGCTCGACCCTGACTTGCGTGCGACTGCAGCGACCGCCACGCTCCCTGCGTGCCCATCACTCCCCCGACGTCGCCGGGTGCGTCGCGCCGAGGACCACGAGTCGTCGCACTCGTCGCCACCGCGATGGTGATCGCTGCGTCGCTGACCGGCTGCGGCAGCGACTCGGCCGGCGGCGACACCGCCTCCGATTCCGACTCGACCGCAGCGCCATCCTCGACCGCAGCGAGCAGCCGGTCGACCGCGGCGGACGAGACCGACGTGCCCTACGGGCCGGACACCGACTGCCCGGCCGACGACCCGTCCTGCGCGGGGGACCAGGAGCTCGACATCTACCGGTCCGGTCGGCCGGGGCCGAACCCCGTGGTGATCTGGGTGCACGGCGGCGCGTTCGCGATCGGCTCCAAGATCGATGAGTCCGAGCACTTCGACGACTTCCTCGACAAGGGGTGGGACCTCGTCTCGGTCGACTACCGACTGACCACCGCGGATGGGGCGAACGCCTTCCCGACCGCGTTGAGCGACGTGCGCCGAGCCGTGCGCTGGGTCAAGGCGAACGCGGACCAGCACGACTGGGACCCGAACCGGGTCGCGGCGATCGGCCACTCCGCTGGCGGCAACCTGGTCGGCATGTTGGCCGCCGCGCCGGACGAGGCCGACCTCGACGAGCCCGGCCTGCCGACGGAGCTCGCCGCGCACGATCCCAGCGTGATCTCGGCGGTCGCGCTGACCCCCGTGTCGGACCTCGCCACGTTCGCCACCGTCGCCGAGTTCACCGCCGACGTGCAGCGCTACGCCGGGTGCGCCCAGGACACCTCGAGCTGTCCGGCCGCCTTCGAGCGCGGCTCGGTGCAGACCCACGTCGACTCGTCCAGCGCCCCGCTGCTCACGTTCCACGGCTCCGATGACCCCTACGCCCCACCATCGCAGGCCGAGCTGGTCGCGGCGGCGTACCGGTCCGCGGGGATCGGCGACCGCTTCGAGTTCGTGCTGGTCGACGACGGGCCCGAGAAGTTCCGTGGCCACTTCCCCGACATCGACCGCTGGGCACCGAAGATGGTCGAGTTCGTCGAGGGGGCATCCCCGCGATGACACCTTTCTCGATGCTCCGGCGGGTCGCGCTGTCGGTGCTCGCCGTGACCTCGCTGCTCGTCGTCACGTCCTGCGGACTCTTCGAGGACGACGAACCGCCATCGACCACCATGTCGCGACCGCCGGAGGCGGACGTCGCCTATGGCGTCGACCTGTCGTGCGCACCCGACGTGATCCCCTGCACGGGCGCGCAGACCGTCGACATCTACCGCTCGGACGAGATCGGCCCCAACCCGGTCGTCGTGTGGATCCACGGCGGCGGCTTCATCGGCGGTGACAAGGCGACCGGCCTCAACGAGCACCTCGAGACGTTCCTCGACGACGGCTGGGACATCGTGTCGATGAACTACCGGCTCTCGACCGCGGACGCGAACCAGTTCCCCGCGGCGCTCCAGGACGCCAAGTACGTGGTGCGCTGGGTCAAGGCCAACGCCGCCAACCAGGACTGGGACGCCACCTCGGTCGCGGCGGTCGGTCACTCCGCGGGCGGCAACCTGGCTGCGATGCTCGCGGTCACCTCGGACGTCGACGAGCTCGAACCGGTCGACCTGGCGCCGCATCTCACCGCGGTCGACTCCTCGGTGATCGCGGCGATCGCGATCGCCCCGGTCTCGGACGTCGGCGCGTTCGGCGACGTGCTCGGCTGGGACCGCGCCGCGCTCTGGTACACCGGCTGCGACGGCTGCCCCGAGGAGCAGCGCGCCTCGGTCATCCCGTACGTCGACGGCGAGTCCTCACCGCTGCTGATGCTGCACGGCGCGGACGACCCGATCGCGCCGCCTGCCATCGGCGAGGCCGTCGTGGCGGCCTACCAGGCGGCCGGCATCGGCGATCGTGTGCAGCTCATCGTCGTCGACGACGGCCCCGAGGACTTCCGGGGCCACAACCCGGACTTCGACCGCTGGGACGACGTGTTCGTCGACTTCCTCGACGCCGCCCGCCCGACGGAGTGAGCATCAGCCCGACGGAGTGAGCATCAGCCCGACGGAGTGAGCCTCAGCTGAGCAGTCCGAGGCCCTTCGCGACCGCCGCGCCGGTGGGCGACGCGTTGAGGTAGGGCTCGGGGTCGTGTGCCCGGTGGCCGTTGTCGACCATGTGCTCGACGACCTGGTCACCGAAGCGCCGTCCGAAGCCCTTGCCGCCACATGCCGGGTCGCCCACCGCCGCGATGTTCGTCCACGAACGCACGCTGCCGGGCCACACGCCGACGCCGTCCTCGGGTGCGGGCTTCAGCTGGTCGAACACGAACGACGACGCCAACGGCGAGCCCATCGTGATGAACGCCGGAGAGAGCTCGGGCCGGTCCGCGAGCACCAGGTAGCTGACGATGGTGCCGAGCGAGTGTGCGATGACCAGCTCGGTGTCCTCACCGAGCACCGAGTCGACGCGGTGACGGACCTGACGTCGCACGTCACCCGCGGCGAGGAACCGGCCGGCCTGGTCCATGAGCCGCTCGTTGGCCGCGTCGCCGACGGCCTTCGCGATGGTCTCGATGCCCTGGGCGCCGGGGATCGTCCCGATCACGTCCATCAGGCCGCTCTTGGCCGCCAGGTCACCCGGGTCGGGCATCTCGCCCTTGTCGGGATCGAGTCGGAACAGGTCCCCGTAGAACGCGACCGCCACGTCGGCCGGGTCGACGTCGACACCGGAGTGCCACAGACCGTCGCGCAGCGCCGGCACCCACCGGTTCGCGATCTCGTTGGGACCCCAGAGCTCGTTGAACGCTCCATGGACCAGAACCACTCGACTCATCGTCTGCCTCGTCGTGTTGCCGACGGCGACCTGCGTCGGGCTTCAGGCCGCCCCGTCGGCGCGCCGGTCCGGCCAGTCTGCCAACGTCGAGCGCATTTCCGTGACATGTTCGTCGAGCGTGCACTCGTCCTCGGCGGCGTAGCACGAGTAGGTGAAGGCCCCAGACGCCCCGACCATCCAGCCACGTGCCGATGACCAGTGCGGCGCGTGCATCCGGAAGCGGAACAGGTGGAGCGACTCGACACCCGTGTCGTGGACACCGAGGTACTCGATCTCATCGGGCGCCCGACCCAGCTCTGTGACGTCCGCGAGCCAGCGGGTGAGCATCGCCTCGTGCACGCTGACCTCGTCGACGTCCTCGGGCAACAGGTCGAGCCGACCGGTGGGCGCGAGCCCGTCGTAGAGCTCGGCGAGCGCCAGCGGGTCACGGGCGATCAGACCGAAGCGCTCCGGCGCGACGGGCTCGCCGAGCGATGCGAGCCGTGGGGCACCCAGCGCCGACACCCGCGGATCGGCGGAGGACAGAAGCCGGAGCAGCGCGTCGCGACGGTCGATGCCGTCCATCCGGTCGATCAGCGACGAGAGGACCGCCAGGCGCTCGCGGTCCGCTCGGACCGGATCACCGACGTGGGCCGGCGTGCCCGCCGCCCGGTCGCACGCGTCGACCAGCAGGTGCACCTGGTGGGTTGCCACCGCCACGATCTCGGCTCGGCAGGCCATCGACAGCAGGTCACGACGACGCAGCTCGCTCAGCAGACCGGCCGCGTGCCAGGTCCAACCAGGTGTGCCGAGCACGACGAGCGCGATGCCGACGATGCGCCGGGTCGTGGCCTCGGCGACCTCGGCATCCGAGTCCGCGGCCAGCTCGGGCAGGTCGAGCAGCGGCTCGATCACGGCGGTGGTCGCCCGGGGCAGCAGCTCGATCCGCCCACCGGGTCCGATCAGCGACTCGAGCGCGGCCAGCCCCTCGGTGTCGCGTCGCAACGCGAGTTGGTGGAGGAACGCCCGCCGGACCCGTTCACCGGCGACCAGGTAGGCGCGAGCGACGTCCTGTGCCGGCACGACCCTGGGCTGCAGCCAGAGCATCCTGGCGAGCAGCTCGGCCGGATGGCGGCGGTCGCCCTCGACGGTCGGGTACGAGCCGGATGCTGCCTCGAGCACGGCGCGGCCGCCGAGTGCGTCCAGGTCGTCGCCGGACCACTCGGCGAGCGTGCCGAGGGCGAGGGACCGCGCGACCAGGTCCCTGCGTCGCAGCAGGGACCTGAGCTCCGCCACGTCGTCCAGCCCGATCACGGTCACAGGATGACCGACCCGGCCGCGTTTGTGAATCCCGCTGGGGACTTCGCCCATCGAGCGAGGAGGCTCGTCTAGCCTCACGAATGGGTGTTGGGGGAAGGGCCCTCGCCCGAAGGGGAGGAACGACATGGGGAACTCGACTCGACGCGCGCTGCTGTTGACGATGCTGGCGACGGTCACGATCGCGGCGTCGGCCTGCGGACCGGAGGCCTACGAGGGCTGGTCGCAGATCTTCAGCCAGCTCATCGGCGGTGCGCTGGGCATCGGCGTGATCCTGCTGATCATCGCCGCCAACCTGCCCAAGGTCTGACCGGTCGCGCCCCGTGCAGGGGCGGATGGGCACCGGATGGCGAGCGACGCACCGGGCGGCCGCGACAGCGTCCGCCCCTACACTGACGCGCATGGACGAGGGAGACCGCTCGACGTGCGCGCAGCCGTCGGACGCGGGGTCCAGCGCCGCCAAGGCCCGGGCGACGGTCAAGGGCGTCGTGGTGCTCCAGATCGCCGCGAACGCCCTCGGCGTCGCCGCGGTCGCGGCCTACTTCCACTTCCTCTACCCGTTGCCGACCACCGAGGAGATCGGTGACGTCGACCTCAACGTCGTCGTGTTCGGGGTCTACGTGGCGATCATGGGGCTGCTCGCGCTCCCGATCAACGCCCTGCTGCTGCGACGCGCGGTGATCTGGGCCCGCGAGGGCACCCCGCCGACGGTTCGCCAGCGCAAGCTGCTCTTCAGCCTGCCGGCGGCCGAGACGCTCACCGCGCTGCTGTCGTGGTTCGGCGCTGCGGTCCTCTTCGGCATCTTCAACAGGGGCTCCGAACGCATCGCGATCGGCATCGCCCTCGCTGGAGTGGTCACGTGTGCGCTGCTCTACCTGCTGCTCGAGGGCTACTTCCGACCGCTCTACGCGCTCGCGCTCGAGGACGCCGAGCTGCCCGAGGACCGACGCGACGTGCTGCCCCGGTTGATGCTCGCCTGGGTGCTGGGCAGCGGCGTGCCGCTGATCGCGATCGCGATGACGACGGTGATCGTGCCCGGCCCGCTCGAACCGCACCGACTGGCGTGGATCGCGGGGGTCAGCTTCGTCGCCGGCGGTGTCGTGATGGGCGTCGCCGCCCGATCGGTCGCCCGTCCGCTCACCCGGGTCCGTGACGCCATGCGCCGCATCGAGCAGGGCGACCTGGACGCGCACGTGCCCGTCGACGACCTCGGCGAGCTCGGTCGACTGGCCGAGGGGGTCAACAACCTGGGTGCCGGCATCCGCGAACGCGAGCAGCTGCGGGACCTGTTCGGTCGCCAGGTCGGCCAGCACGACTTCGCCGACCTGGCCCTCGGCGCGTGGGACCCGGCGACGGGCAGTGCCAGACGAGAGGTGACCGTCCTGTTCGTCGACCTCGTCGGCTACACCCGCTACTCCGAGTCGCACTCCCCCGAGCAGGTCGTCGACATGCTCAACCGCTTCTTCCGGGTGGTGGTCGCTGTCGTCAACCGTGAGGGCGGCTGGATCAACAAGTTCGAGGGCGACGCGGCGATGTGCCTCTTCGGCGCCCCGCAGGACCAGCCGGACCATGCGGACCGGGCGTTGCGCACCGCCGCGGCGTTGCCCCGAGAGATGGCCCACGTCGACGGACTGCTCGGCGCGGGAATCGGCGTGGCCAGCGGCGAGGTGATCGCCGGCTTCGTGGGCACACCGGAGCGCTTCGAGTACACCGTCATCGGCGACGTCGTGAACCTGGCGTCCCGACTCTGCGACGAGGCGAAGCACGCCGGCGTCCCGGTGCTCGCGTCCGAGTCGACGATCCAGCGGGCCGTCGCGGATGACGCCTGGGCGTCGCACGGACGGCTCGCGGTGAAGGGTCGCACCGGCAAGGTCGGCGCCTTCACGCTGCGGACCGGTCAGCCCAGGCGGTCGCGTCGGTACGGCACGCCGTGGTCGTCGAGGGCCGAGCGCAGCGCGCCGTAGGCCTGCACGCCGATCAGCTCCCGCCAGCACTGCAGCAACGTCGTCGCGAAGTCGCGGCCGTGCGGGCCGCTCGGATCGCCTGCGGGGGTGGCCACGTGGGCGAGCTCGTGCACGACGGTCACCAGGTCCCAGGATCCGTCGCGGATCCAGACGACCGCGGCGCCGGCGTCGGGGGTGACGTGGGCGGCCGAGAACGTCGCGCTGCGAGACCGTCGCAGGACGTCGACCTCGAGCGGTGCATCGGGGAACGTTCGCTCCCACCACGGGCCGAGCACGATGTCGTGCACGTGGGCCTCGAGCTGGACGAAGCGGGTGAAGCGACGCCCGCCGTCGGGCAGCGCCGCCAGCTCGGCGTCGTAGAGCTGCTGGCGATGGGGGTCGCTCACCCCCGACCCAGCGACCGCCGCCCCCGGATCCCGTGGCGCGACAGCGAGGCCTCTCGGCCTGCCTGTCGGCCGGCGTTGCGGCCTGCCGAGGATCGTCCGCTCGACGCCCATGACGAACGGACATGCGGATGCCGTCGGCGGAAGTCGTCCGCGACCTCGGTGGTGCGCGACGCCAGGACCAGCTCGACCGACGGTGTCGACGTGCCCGACGCGGCCGACGGCTCGGGACGCTCGGTCCTGGCTGCTGCGGTCGCTCGATCCATCTCGAGTCGGGAGCCGACCTCTTCGGCGTAGCCGATGATGAAGCTGCGTCGCCACGAGGCCGTCTGCGACGCCGAGCCACCGGCGGGGCACTTGGCCAGCATGGCGGCGGTGAGCTGCACCAGCAGGCTGGTCACCAGCGTCTCGACCCAGCGCAGGTCGGTGGGGAACCCGACGATCGAGACGATCTCGGTCCGAGCGCCGCTGCCGCCGACGAGTCGCACGGCCCTGCAGTTGTTGGCCTGCGCGACCGCGCCGATGAGCACGGCCTTCTGCGGGAGGTACGGGGTGTGCACCACGAGCTGCAGCTCGTCGGGTTGCTCACGACCCGACGCGTCCGCATCGGCCCACAGCATCGCCTCGTCGATCGCCCAGCGGCTGATCAGCTCGGACGCCTTGGCGAAGAACGCCTCGGCCTCGTCGGGGAACTCGGTCGCCTCGGCCTTGGCCAGCAGCGCCCGGATGGTGTCGAGGCGGCGGTCGTCGTCGGTCATGGCAACAGGTTCTCAGCACTCGGTGACATCGGGGAACGGGGACCCCTCCCCCAGCGAGCGCGCAGGGGTGCGGTCAGACGCCGTCGGGACGGGTGGGCAGCCCGTCGAACTCCGGAGCCCGCTGCTCGCCCTTGGCGGCGAACTCCTCGAGCATGTCGCGGGGCTGGAACATCCCGGACTGCCAGCCGGCCATGTACTTGAGCGAGTCGGCCACGGAGTGATCGCGGGTGAAGTTGATCATCTCCTTCGTGCCCCAGATCGCGAGCGGCGACCGCACGGCGATGCGCCCGGCGATGTCGAGCACACCCGACACCAGCGACTCGTGGTCGTCGAAGACCTGGTTGACCAACCCGACCTCGAGCGCCCGCTGCGCCGGCATGCGATCGCCGGTGTAGGCGAGCTCGCGTGCGACGCCCTCGGGGATGATCTTGGGCAGGCGCTGGAGCGTGCCGACGTCCGCGGTCATGCCGATGTTGATCTCCTGGATACAGAAGAACGCATCGGCCGAGCAGTACCGCATGTCGGCCGCGGTCACCATGTCGACCGCGCCGCCGATGCAACCACCCTGGATCGCGGCGAGCACCGGGAAACGGGCGTCCTCTAGCGCCGTGAAGGAGTCCTGGAGGTGCTGCACGAGCATCCACAGGTTGGCCCGCTGACGACCGACCTCGGTCGCCCCACCGTTGCCGCCGATCCCACCACCACCGGTGAACACCGACAGGTCCATGCCGGCGCTGAAGTGCTTGCCGGTGGACGAGATCACCGCGGCGCGCACCTCTCCTGCGGCGTCGAGCTCCTTCACGATGCCGGGCAGCTCGGTCCAGAACGCCGGGGTCATGGTGTTGAGCTCGTCGGGCCGTTTCAGCTGCAGATGGGCGACGTGGTCGGACACGGAGAGGTCGAAGCACTCGTACACGGTGGCGACCGTACCCGAAGCGTCCGCCCTACGCTCCACAGCGTGACCGACGCCGTGACCCACACCGCACACCGCCTCCCCGACGGGGTCCGACCCACCCGCTACGACCTCGAGCTGCGACCCGACCTGGCTGCGGGGACCTTCGACGGCTCGGTGCGCATCGCCGTCGAGATCGACGAGGCGATCGACGTCGTCGTGCTGCACGCCCTCGACCTCGACATCACCAGTGCCCACCTCGACGGCGACGAGCTGGCGGTCGAACCGGTCCTCGCAGAGGAGCAGATCGTGTTGCGAGCGCCCGGGGGCTTCGCCGCAGGCGAGCAGGTGCTCGCCCTGACCTTCCGCGGCATCCTCAACGACCAGCTCGTCGGGTTCTACCGGTCGAACTTCACCGCGACCGATCCCACCTCGGGGGCACCCGTCGAGCACACGCTCGCCGTCACCCAGTTCGAGTCCACGCACGCCAGACGAGCGTTCCCCTGCTTCGACGAGCCCGCGCTCAAGGCGGTGTTCTCGATCTCGCTGGTGGTGCCCGACCACCTGCTCGCCGTGTCGAACAGCGCCGAGGTCGGACGCGACGACCTGGGCACGGCGTCGACGGGCGAGCAGCTCGTCCGGGTCCGCTTCGCAGACACGATGATCATGTCGACCTACCTGGTCGCGTTCGTGATCGGACCGCTCGAGGCCACCGCGGCACGGATGGTTTCGGGCACCACGGGTCCCATCCCGCTGCGGGTGGTGCACCCGCCGGGCACCGGTGCACTCACCGAGTTCGCGCTCGACGTCGCCGAGCACGGACTGAAGTACTTCGAGCAGTACTACGGACTGCCGTACCC
>JAFAFN010000480.1 GCA_023423475.1 Actinomycetes bacterium
GACTTGAACCCCCACGCCCTTGCGGGCACTAGCCCCTCAAGCTAGCGCGTCTGCCAATTCCGCCACTCCGACGTGACCTCCGCATCTCTGCGAAGCGAGGGGTCACCATAGCGCATCCCGACACACGGTTCGAAACCGGATGTCCGACGCGTCGGGCCACCAGCCGGGCAAGCTGGGATCCGCACACCAGAGAAGGGATCCCACCACCATGAGCGACTACGACACGTTCGTCCTGTTCGCAGCCGAGTACTCCAACCTCGAGGACGCCGAGACCGACTACGAGACGGTCAAGGCCCTCTACTACGACCTCGACCTGGTCGACACCTTCGACGCGGCGGTCATCCAGCGCCACGACGACGGCAAGGTCAAGATCGTCAAGAAGCACGAGCAGCCCACCCGCAAGGGCGGCTGGGTCGGCGCCGGCCTCGGTCTGGCCGCAGGCGCCGTCGTCCTGCTCTTCCCCGCCGCCGCCATCGGCGCCGGCGTGCTCGTCGGCACCACCGCAGGTGGCGCTGCGGTCGGCGCACTCGCCGGTCACGTCGCCCGTGGCATCTCTCGTCACGACCTCAAGGAGCTCGGCGAGTCCCTCGACACCGGCGACGCCGGCCTGGTCGTCATCGCCGCGGTCGACCTCGAGGGTCGCATCAACGACGCGATCGCCCGGTCGAACAAGATCCTCAAGAAGGAGATCAAGGCCGACCGCAAGGAGCTCGAGAAGGAGCTCAAGGAAGCCGAGAAGGAAGGCTGACCCGTTCCCCCGGCGCCGTCGGGCGTCGGGGGAACCAGCCCGGCCTCAGAAGCCTCGGGTCAGCAGGTCCGCCGCGGGCTGCACGACCATCGGGTCGGGTGCGTGCGCCACTTTGTGGTGCTTGTGCTCGTAGTCCAGCGAGTGCAGCACGTGGCGGATCGACTCGAGCCGCGCCCGCTTCTTCTCGTTCGAGTTCACGACCGTCCACGGCGCCGCGGAGCTGTCGGTCTGGGCCAGCATGTCGTCGCGGGCCACCGAGTACTCGTCCCAGCGGTTCTGGGCCTCGGCGTCCATCGGCGAGAACTTCCACTGCTTCAGCGGGTCCTCCTGGCGGGCGGCGAAGCGCTCGGCCTGGTGCTCACGAGACACGGTGAACCAGAACTTGAAAAGGTGGATGCCGGACTCCACCAGCGCCTGTTCGAAGCCGGGCACCTGGCGGAAGAACTCGCCGTACTGCTTGGCGGTGCAGAAGCCCATCACCCGCTCGACACCCGCACGGTTGTACCAGGAGCGGTCCAGCAGGACGAGCTCGCCCGCAGTCGGCAGGTGCGCCACGTAGCGCTGGAAGTACCACTGGCCGAGCTCGGTCTCGTTCGGCTTGGGCAGCGCTACGGTGCGGGCGCTGCGAGGGTTCATGTATTGCAGGAAGCGGCTGATCGAGCCGCCCTTCCCCGCGGCGTCACGGCCCTCGAAGATGATGACGACCTTCTCGCCGGCCTCGTTCACGTGGCGCTGCAGCTTCAGCAGCTCGATCTGCAGCGCGCGCAGCTGGTGCTCGTAGTGCTTCTTGCCGATCTTCTCCGGATGCGGCAACTCGTGTTCCATCTGCGACAACGTCGGTGCAGCGGTCGACCTCGATGAGCCCACGGATCCTCCGGAGATTCGGCGCCACCCGACGTGACGCGCTGGTCCGCAGGCTAACGGAGCACCCGCCGACTGCGACTCGACGACGCAACCAAAGACGGCGGACTACAACGGCGGTCGGCCGGCGGCGACACGCCACAGGCGTCGGATCGTGCGCAGCGTGAGCGGCGCTCGCTTCGCTCCCGGTGACACACCCGCGACGTCGCGGGGCATGCGCACCCGCAGCGCCAGGTGCCGGATCCGGAACTCGATCGGCGGGGTCAGGTCCACGTACTCACCGTCGATGCCGCTCGCGACCTCGGCACCGGAGTCGACCCGGAACGTGGGCGCCTGCCACTGCGAGATCGTCGGCGGCCCGCCCGCTCCGTCGGTGGTGACCGCGACGATGCCGAGCTCGCCGTCGATCAGGCTCGGACGGCTCGAGAAGCCGAGCCGCGGGGTCAGCACGTAGGAGTTGTTCGACACGTGGATGATGACGGCGGACTCGTGACGGGCACCGTCGCCGTCGACGAAGCGCAGGTCGAGCGGCTCGGCGTCAGGACCGATCAGGTCCGGGATCTTGCCGAGCGCCACGCCGATCTTGTTCTCGCGGTAGTCCTCGGACGCCACGATCTCGCCGTAGGCGCCGATCGACACGTTGTTGAGGAACAGGCGGCCGTTGACCTCGGCGACGTCGATGCGACGCTGCACGGCCTCACCGAAGGAGTCGAGCGCGGCGAGCGGGTCGGTGCGGTCCAGCCCGAGGTCGAGGGCGAAGTGGTTGCGGGTGCCCGCCGGCACGCACACGAACGGGATGTGGTGGTCCATCGCGATGCCGGCGATCAGCGCCAGGCTGCCGTCACCGCCGGCCATGCCGAGGCAGTCGCAGCCGCCGCGCACCGCCCGGTGGGCGAGCTCGGGCAGGTCGTCGTCGGGTCCCAGCTCGAGCACCTCGATGCCCCTCGCCCGAGCGGCCTCGGTGAGCCCGGCACGTTCGGCGGCGCCGTCACCGGAGCGCGGGTTGACGATCAGCACCGGGTGGCGGGCGGCGCGCACCAGGTGACCCGATGGCTGGTGGATCCACTGCAGCGCAGAGCCCCCGAGCCCGGCGGCGATGGCGGCGAGCACCGCGGCGAGCAGGATCGACGGGTAGTCCGCGACGGTCCACACGACGGTGCCGATCACGCCGAGCACCGCGGCGGCGCAGAGTCCGGCGAGCACGTAGCGCACCGCACCCCGGTGACGCAGTGCCTGCCACCCCAGGTAGCCCGCGAGACCGCCCAGGATCAGCGGCAGCAGCACCTGGGGCAGGCTGCGCACCACCCCGAGCAGCAGGAAGCCGAGCGCTGCGGCGAGCGCCACGAGGGCACCGATCGCCTCGAGCTGGTGGCGCCGCTCGGGGGCGGAGCGCTGGGGCAGGCCCGGCGATGCGGGGGCGGGTGTCGGTTCTGACGGTTCACCGGTGTGCGACACTCGACGAATGACCTCCTCGGGGACCGACGAACGGCCGACCGGCAACCTATCGGACGGCCCGGCGCCCTCTGATGTGACCCTCGACGACGGGGTGGCGTCGGCGACCGACGCCGCCGCGGCCCAGGAGCCTGATCAGCTCGTGGCGCGGATCGTCTCGGAGATGGGCAACGTGGACCGCAACATCTACCGAGCGGTCGCAGCGACGCCCACGCCGACGCTCGACGAGGCGCTCCGCAAGCTGTCGCTGTTCGCCGATCACGGCAAGCTCTGGTTCACCATCGCCGGGGTGACCGCCGTCGTCGGCGGCAAGCGTGGACGCAAGGCGGCCCTCGACGGCGTGCTGTCCCTGGCGTTGAGCTCCGCGGTGGTCAACCTGGGCCTGAAGGCGGCGCTCCCCCGCCCCCGTCCCGACCGCGAGCACTACCAGGTGATCGTCGCCCGCCACGTGCCGTTGCCGACATCGACGTCGTTCCCCTCCGGGCACTCCGCCTCGGCGTTCGCGTTCGCGAACGGGGCGAGCGGCGCCATGCCCGAGCTCGCCGTGCCGCTGCACGCCCTGGCTGCGGCGGTCGCCTGGTCCCGGGTGCACACCGGGGTGCACTACCCCGGCGACGTACTCGTCGGCTCGCTCGTCGGTGGTTCGGTGGGCCAGATCGTCGGTGGGGTGCACCGACGCCGCAGCCTGCGACACCTGCTGCGACGCGCCGACGGCGACTGAGCCGGAGCTCCGTCGCCGTCGATCAGCGTTCGATCCGTTGGGATCGCTCGGTCGGAGTGACCCGATCAGGTGTCGAGCACCATCGCCATGATGAGCGTGTTGAACACGAACAGCAGGGCGACCACGACCGTGATGCGGTCGAGGTTCTTCTCCATCACGGTCGAGCCTGCAGCCGACGCTCCGAGGCCGCCACCGAACATGTCGGACAGGCCGCCACCGCGGCCGCTGTGCACCAGCACGAGCGTGATCAACGCGATGCCGAGGCCGAACTGGAGTACCCACAGGATGGTCGTGACGATTCCCACGGCGGACACAGTATCCGACGCGGCCCCCGAGGCCGAACCTCGGGGTCAGGCGCACGCGCAGTGTGCACAACGCGCATCGACTGGGCACTGTGCGCGCCCAGGCGCGCCGTGTGCACAGGCGTTCCTGGTTGTGCGCTGTGCGCGGACCAGGGCCCCGGTCGACCAGGGGCGTCGGTCAGGCGTCGCCGTAGATCTCGTCGGTGCGGCGCTGCATCTCCTCGGCGCTCATCTCCTCGCCCGGCGTGGTGACGGTCCACCGGTGGCCGAACGGATCGAGCACCTGGCCCGAGCGTGAGCCGTGGAACTGGTCCGCCACCTCCCGCACGACGGTCGCGCCCGCGTCGATCGCCCGGGCGACCACGGCGTCGACGTCAGCCACGGTGAGCTCGATGGTCACCGACGTGCCGCCGAGGGTCGCCGGGCCGACGACGTCGATCTCGGGGAACTCGTCGGCCATCGAGAACTGGGCGCCGTCGACGTCGAGCTCGGCGTGCCCGACGCGCCCGTCGGGCTGGTCGATGCGCAGCGTGACGGTCGCGCCGAGGGCGCGTTCGTAGAAGTCGATCGCCGCGGGGCCACCCGAGACGATCAGGTACGGGACGATGCGAGCAGCCATGTCGCGATCATCGCGGCATTCGACGGGCTCGCGTCGAGCAAACGGCGAGCCGACCGTCCGCTCAGTGGTTGCGGTACTGCACCAGCGCGGCGAACTCGTCCGGGTCGAGGCTCGCGCCACCGACGAGTGCGCCGTCGATGTCGGGCTGGGCCATCAGCTCGGCGATGTTGCCGGGCTTCACCGAACCGCCGTACTGGATGCGGACGTTCGCCGCGGGCTCGGCGCCGAACTCGGCCTCCACCACACGACGGATGTGGGCGCACATGTTCTGCGCGTCCTCCGAGGTGGCCGTGCGGCCGGTGCCGATCGCCCAGATGGGCTCGTACGCGATGACCAGCGACGCGACGTGCTCGGGGGTGACGCCGTTGAGGCCCAGGCGGATCTGACCCTCGACCTTCGCCTCGGCGGTGCCGCCCTCACGCTCCTCGAGCGTCTCGCCGCAGCACACGATCGGCGTCATGT
>JAFAFN010000511.1 GCA_023423475.1 Actinomycetes bacterium
AAGCCCGGCACCGTCGAGCAGATCCGTCAGGTCACCGCCATCGCCGAGGCGGCGCCGCAGCACACGCTGATGGTGCACGTCGAAGGCGGACAGGCGGGCGGTCACCACTCGTGGATCGACCTCGACGACCTGCTGCTCGCCGGGTACCGGGAGCTGCGCAGCCACGACAACGTGGTGCTGTGCGCCGGCGGCGGCGTCGGC
Organism: Actinomycetes bacterium; assembly: GCA_023423475.1. Taxonomy (GTDB): domain Bacteria; phylum Actinomycetota; class Acidimicrobiia; order Acidimicrobiales; family Microtrichaceae; genus JAFAFN01. The sequence goes on from JAFAFN010000511.1 coordinate 202, forward strand.
AGCCCCGAGCGGGCCGCCGAGCTGCTGAGCGGCCGCTGGGCCCTGCGCCACGGCGGCGTCCTCATGCCGGTCGACGCGGTGCTCGTGGGCACCGCGGCGATGGCGGCCGCCGAGGCCACCGCGACCGCCGGGGTGAAGGCGGCGTTGGTCGACGCGCCCGGCACCGGCACCCGCGTCGTGCGCGGATCGATCGGTGGGGGAGTGACCTCGGGCCGGTCCGGTCTCGATGCCGACATCCACTTCCTCGACAACTCCGCCTCGCGGTGCGCAGCGCTGCTCGACGAGGTCGCCGGCGACGCCCAGGCGGTCCAGCGACGTCACGACGAGATCGTCGACGCCCTCGCGACGACGGCCAAGCCGTGGTTCGGTGATGCGGCCGAGATGACCTATGAGCAGCTGCTGCGTCGCTTCGTCGAGCTCACCGCCATCGGTCGCGACGGTCGCTACGAGGACGGCGTCTGGCTCGACCGCACACACCGTGAGCGCTTCGTGGCGCTGCTGCAGCGTGCCGAAGCCCGGCTCGATCCGGCGCAGTCGGGAGAGATCCCCACGGCGTACGGGTCGGCGTCGTCGGTCGACGACCCGCACGCGGCGATCGCCGCGCTGCTCGCCCGCTTCCCGGGTGCGGCGACGACGCGCCTGCACCCGGCGGACCCCGCGCACTTCCTGCACGTGTGCCGCGCGCCCGGCAAGCCGGTGCCGTTCGTGCCCGTGATCGACGCGGACGTGCGACGTTGGTACCAGTCCGACTCGCTGTGGCAGGCCCAGCACCCTGCCTACGCCGCGGACTCGGTCCTGATCATCCCGGGCCCCGCCGCGGTGGCCGGCATCGAGGTGCCGGACGAGCCGGTGGCTGCGCTGCTCGACCGCTTCGGCGCGGCGGTGCACCGGGACCTGCTCGCAGCGGGGGCGGTCGCCACTCCGGTCGCCCGTCGACGTCGGGTCGTGGACGCGTCCCACCAGGACGGCCCGGTGGCCGCGCTGCTCGGCGCCTCCACCGTCGTCGTCGACGGCGAGGTCCGTCCCTCGCCGCTGCTCCGCCTCGGTGCCGCCGAGGACTGGCGACTCACGGTGTCCGAGGGCCGCCTGATCGCGGCCGAGCTGTCCGAGGGGCTGCGGACCGAGGTCGATCTGCGCGGGGGAGCGTGCCCGATCCACGAGTCGGAGTCGGTCGAGCTGCTCGCCGGCGAGCCGGGGACCTCGGACGCCGACACCGTGACGCTCACGATGAGCTGGCCGGCGCTGCGCCGGTACGGCACGCGAACGGAGGGCGAGGACGGCTCGTCGGTCGAGTCGATCTCGCTGCGCTTCATGCACCACCGGCACCACGGTGTTGACGTGCTGACCCTCGACACCTCGGCGCGACGCGTCGAGCTGGGTCAGCTGCTCGACCGGGTGCTCGTCGGGCCCGAGCCGCTCGACGACGGTGCCCGGGTCGACGTCGAGCGTGCTCGCCGCCACGCCGCGCTCGTCGGTGCCGATGCGGCGTCGGGTCCCCTGCCCGACGCGCTGCTCGCCGTCGTGTGGCCAGCGGTGTTCCGGTGCCTGCGCGACGACGCCGTCGTCGGTTCACTGCTCGACCTGGTGCATCTGGAGCACCGGGTCACCGTGACGGACCCGGTGTGGTCGAGCTCGAGCTCGGGAGTCGAGGTCACCGCGCAGCTCGTCGGCACCTCGGCGCACGAGGCGGGCACCCGGGTCGACACCCGCGCCGAGCTGCGTGACGCGTCCGATCCCGCACGCGTCCTCGCCGTGGTCCACGGCGGCTTCCTGCTGCGCGGTGTGGTGACCTCCGGCGCCGACGAGCCAGCTGCTTCGCCGGAGGAGCCAGCCGTGCTGGACCGTCCGACGTTGACCCTCCCGGGTCTGGTGCTGCGCGCCCCCTCGGACCTGCGCAGCGTCGCCACGATCACCGGTGACCACAACCCCATCCATCGGTCGACCGCGGTCGCCAGGTTCGTCGGGCTCGAGGACGGTCCGATCGTGCACGGCGCGTGGACCTCGGCGGGTGCTCAGCGCGCGCTGGTCGAGGCCGCCTGTGCAGGGCGGCCCGACCGACTCCGCGAGGTCTCGGTGAGCTTCGTCGGTGTCGTGCTGCCCGGCGACGACGTGCACTACCGCGTCGTGCGGCGTGGTGTCGCGGACGGCGACACGGTCTACGACGTCTCGGCGACCGTCGTCGGTGACGCCGGACCGGTCCCGGTGCTCACCGGCCGTGCCGTCGTCGCGCCGCCACGCACCGCCTACCTGTTCCCCGGTCAGGGCATCCAGCGCAAGGGCATGGGCATGGACGGTTACGAGCGCTCGGCCGCGGCGCGCGACGTCTGGGACCGCGCGGACCGCCACACCCGGACCCACCTGGGCTTCTCGATCCTGTCGATCGTCCGGGACGATCCGACGGTGGTGCAGGTCGTCGGGGCCGACGGCGGGGTCGAGGTCCACCGTCACCCCCTCGGCGTGATCCACCTCACGCAGTTCACACAGGTCGCCATGGCGGCGCTCGCCATGGCCCAGGTCGCCGAGCTGCGGGAGGAGGGCGTCTTCGACGAGTCCGCGGTGGTGGCAGGTCACTCCGTGGGTGAGTACAACGCGCTGGCCTCGCTCGGGGGTGTGCTGCCCCTCGAGGTCATCGTCGAGCTCGTGTTCCGTCGCGGGCAGTCGATGCACCAGCTCGTGCCCCGCGACGCGGACGGGCGATCCGACTACCGCCTCGGTGTCATCCGACCGCACCAGGTGGACATGGACCACGCCGAGGTCGACGAGCTGGTCCGCTCGCTCGCCGCGCGGCTGGGTGAGACGCTCGAGATCGTCAACTACAACCTCCGTGGCAAGCAGTACGCAGTGGCCGGCACCCTCCGTTCGCTCGCTGCGCTCGACGAGGAGCTCGACGGGCGTCGCGGACCGACGTCGAAGGATCCGTTCCTCTACGTGCCCGGCATCGACGTGCCGTTCCACTCGGCGGTCCTGCGCGACGGCGTCGCCGACTTCCGTGCGCACCTCGATGCGGGTCTCCCGGAGCGGATCGACCCGGCGCTGCTCGTCGGTCGCTACGTCCCGAACCTCGTGCCCCGGCCGTTCACCCTCGAGCGCCACTACGTCGAGGAGGTGGCCGCCTACGTCGGCTCGGAGCGACTCGACGCCGTGCTCGGGGACTGGGCCGCGAGCTCGGCGGACCCCGGTCGGCTCTGCCGGGAGCTGCTCGTCGAGCTGCTCGCCTGGCAGTTCGCCTCGCCCGTGCGGTGGATCGAGACCCAGGATCTGCTGACCGCCCCGATCGACGACGGCGGTCTCGGCGTCGAACGCATCGTCGAGGTGGGACTCGGCTCGCAGCCGACGGTCGCGAACCTGGCCAAGGGCACCCTGGCCATGCGTCCTGCAGGTGCACCTCCGGTCGAGGTGCTCAACGCCGAGGCGGACCGCGTCGTCGTCGCGGCGCTCGACGAGGATCCCGAGCCGGTCGAGGAGGCCGTCCCTGTCGACGCGGACGACGCAGTGCCGAGCTCTCCGGAGGCCGCGAGCGTGCCGGCTCCTGCGGCAGCGCCGACGACGACGGTCGAGGACCGCCCCGTCGATGCCGCGACCGCGCTGCGACTCCTGCTGGCGTTGCTGGTGAAGGTCCGGCCGGATCAGCTGGCCGGGACCGAGACGATCGACGACCTGGTCGACGGCGTGTCGTCCCGACGCAACCAGCTGCTGATGGATCTCGGCACCGAGTTCGCGATCTCCGGGATGGACGGTGCGAAGGAGCTGCCGCTCGACGTCTTGACCAGCGAGATCTCGGGCCGGGTCGGCAGATACCGGTTCCCCGGACCGGTGCTGCGCGACGCACGCGACGCCGCGTTGTCGTCGCTCCTCGGCCCGCTGCGGATCAAGGCCCGCGACGTCGTCGCACGCGTCACCGGCTACTGGGGACTCGGCGAGGGGTGGGCCGACCACGTGCTCACGACCATGGCGTTCGAGGGTCGTTCCGGCGACAGCACCCGTGGCGGACCCCTCGGCCGACTGGTCCCGATC
>JAFAFN010000516.1 GCA_023423475.1 Actinomycetes bacterium
CTGGTCGACTGCGGACTCGCCGACGGCCCGGCCGACGTCGCCGCCGACCTGCTCGAACCGGTCGTGGCGGCACTCGACCCGTGCGGTCGACCGCTCGGAGCGGCCAACCTCGACGTCGCGCCGACCGGGAGCGGCGTCGCCAGGCTCTGGCAGCTGTGCACCACCCTGCGCGAGCACCGTGGTGACGCGCACGTGGCGCTGATCGTCGGTGCCGGCCTGAGCGGCTGCGAGATCAACGCGCTCGTCACCGCTCGGCTGGGGCTGGATCCGATGATCCTGCAGGGGACTCGTGCATGGTCCGACGACGAGTGGGATGCGGCGAACGGGCGGCTCCTCGCTCGTGGACTGATCGACGACGCCGGAGCGGTCACCGAAGCGGGGCGCGAGCTGCACTCGGGCATCGAGCGCTGCACCGACGAGCTCGCGGCGGCGTCCTACGGCGACCACGACGTCGACGCGGTCGTGGCCGCGCTCGCTCCGCTGTCGCGGCAGGTGATCGACGCCGAGGTGCTGCCGTTCCCCAACCCGATGGGACTCGGCCGCGACTGACCTCCGCCGGTACCATCTGGTCCATGGACCCCCGACCCGCTCCCGATCCCGTCAAGCTGCTCGCCGAGTGGATGGAGTGGGAGACGGGCGAGACGCCCCCGGGCCGGGTGATGAGCAACCTGAAGACCGGCGGCCTGCGTGAGCTGCTCGAGCAGCTCGCCGGCCAGATGCCCGCGGCGGAGTGAGCTCCGGTCCCGACGGCGACCGAGGTCGACCGACGGCACGCGGCGGTCCGCAGGTCATCCCGCGGCCAGCGCTGTGGACGCCGGGGCGTCCCGCTCCCTGGTCCCAGGTCGGGACCACCTCCGGCCTGATCGTGCCGGACCGCGTGCGCAGCGCCGTGCCGTCCGAGCGTCGTGGCAACCCGTCGCCGGTCGCCGAACTGGGCGCGTCCCCCTCGGCGGTGTTGATCCCGATCTACGAGCACGAGGGCGAGCTGTGGGTCGTGCTGACCCGACGGGCACAGTCGCTGCGCACCCACCGGGGCGAGGTGAGCTTCCCCGGCGGGCGAGCGGACCCGGGCGAGACGATGGTCGAGGCGGCGCTGCGCGAGGCGAACGAAGAGGTGTTCCTCGATCCGACGCTCGTCGAGCCGCTCGGCGAGCTCGACCACCTGACGACCGTGACCCGACGCGCCTACATCGTGCCCGTCGTCGGCCTCATCGACGGACGCCCCGAGCTCGGGCGCAACCCGGCCGAGGTCGAAGCCGTCCTGCACGTACCGCTGTCCGAGCTGATGGCACCCGACGTCTTCCACGAGGAACGTTGGGGCGAGGGCGAGCTCTCGCGCCCCGTCTACTTCTTCGACCTGTTCGGCGACACGGTCTGGGGAGCGACCGCGGCGCTCCTGCGACAGCTCCTCGCGTTGCTGACCGGCACCGACCCCGGAGGACCGACCGATCTGGACCCGGCGCGCGGGACCGAGATGGTGCACTACCAGCTGGGCCCCGACGGTCTCGGTGGGGTCGTCTGACCCCACGTCCGCCAGCTCGGCGTCAACCGGCGGCGAGGTGGTTGCTCCACCACCCGGCCGCGGCGGTCCGACGATGCAGGCCCAGCTTCTCGTAGACGTGCTCCAGGTGCTTCTGCACCGTCCGGGGGCTGATGCCGAGCGCCGCCGCGACCTCCTTGTTGGTCGCCCCGCTCGCCACCGACGCGAGGATCTGGACCTCACGTGTGGTCAGCGGCGCTCCCTCCCGGTCCTGGTCGGTGTCGGCCGTCCGGCCCGACATGGCGAGCTCCGCGGCGACGTCGGGTCGGTGAGCTGCACGGTCGTCCGATGCGACGACGGCCGCCACCAGGTAGGGCGACGCGAGCTCCAGCACCGCCCGGTCGGTCTCGCCGAACGGCCGCTGACGCCGATGCGCGACGAGGTGCACGACACCGATCGACGTCGACGCCGACACGGCGAGCGTCCCCGTACCCTGTCCGTCGTGTCCGTCGTGGTGCGATGGCCCGACGTGGTCGGGGTCACGCCACTCGATCGCCCCACCGGCGGCGATGCTCCAGAGGTGCACGTCGTCGCCGTCGAGCGCATGTCGGAGTCGCCGCACCAGTGCCGCGACGTCCGAGGAGGAGCGCGCCGACATGGCTGCGCCCGCGAACTCGGCGCTCCTGAGGAGGTCGTTGCGGTCCAGCTCCACGGCGCACGCTCCCGATCGTGACATCTCTGACGCTATTGCGCAGGTCCGGCGACGTCATGCGTCGAATGGCGTATTGCCGGTGACGACCCCGCGGTGTCACGTGGAGGTCGACCACCGAACGAGGGAGGCCGTGATGAGGAAGACCGCCGATTGCCGCGACATGCCGAGCGAGTCCGGCTGCACGTTGACCATCTCCGGTGAGGAGGACGAGGTCGTGCTCGCCGCCGTCGCCCACGCCGTGGCGGTGCACGGCCACGAACCCGGCAGGGAGCTCGAGGATGCGATCCGCGGCGGCCTCAAGGACGAGCCGTCCTCGGTCTGATCGGCCTCCCGGACGGTCGTCGGGCTGACGGCACCCGGCGGGTCGGACTACATCCAGTAGTTCGGTGCCTCGGCGGTGATCGTCACGTCGTGGGGGTGCGCCTCTCGCAGACCGGCCGGACTCATGCGGACGAACTGGGCGTCGCGCTGCAGCTCGCCGATGGTGTGCGCACCGCAGTAGCCCATCGCCGAGCGGAGGCCGCCGGTCAGCTGGTAGAGGATCTTGCCGGCGGGACCCTTGTAGGGGACCCGCCCCTCGACGCCCTCAGGCACGACCTTCTCGGTGACCTCGACGTCGCCCTGGAAGTAGCGGTCCTTCGAGAACGAGCGGTCGTTCATCGCGCCGAGCGAGCCCATGCCCCGGTACGCCTTGTAGCGCTCGCCCTTGGACAGGACGATCTCGCCGGGCGTCTCGTCGACGCCGGCCAGCAGGCTGCCGCCCATGACCACGTCCGCCCCGGCCCCGATGGCCTTGGCGATGTCGCCCGAGTAGCGCACGCCGCCGTCCGCGATGACGCCGACGCCGTGGCGGGCAGCGACCTGCGCGCACTCCTGCACGGCGGTGAGCTGCGGCACGCCGACGCCGGCGACGATGCGGGTGGTGCAGATCGAGCCCGGACCGACGCCGACCTTGATGGCGTCCGCACCAGCGTCGATGAGCGCCTGCGCCGCGGCACCGGTGGCGATGTTGCCGCCGGCCACCGCGACCGAGAAGTTCGCCTTGATCTTGTGGACCACCTCGAGCACGCCGGCGGAGTGGCCGTGCGCGGTGTCGACCACCAGCAGGTCCACGCCCGACTCGACGAGGGCCTGGGCCCGCTCCATCGAGTCGTCGCCCACGCCGACCGCCGCGGCGCAGCGCAGGCGGCCCTGGTCGTCCTTCGTGGCGTTCGGGTACTTGATCTTCTTGTTGATGTCCTTGACCGTGAT
>JAFAFN010000006.1 GCA_023423475.1 Actinomycetes bacterium
GGGCGGTGGTTGGGTGGGGGTGTCCAGAGACATGTGGGCGCGTGCCTTCCTGCTTCGCGGGCGACGACCAACCTAGGACGCCACGGCTGCCGACCGTGGTCACTTACCGCGCGAACGCCAGACCGAAACGCCCGCCCGAAACGCCCGCCCGAAGCGCCCGCCCGCTCGACGCCCCGGTGATCGGACGGACGATCAGGCGGGCGAGCTGGTCCAGGAGATCTCGACGTGCTCGAACCCGGCCGCGCCGAGGAAGGTGGTCAACCACCGCTCGGTGTTGGCGCGGGCCTCCTCGATCAGGTCGGACTCCTTCGCGGCGCGCTCGACCTTCTCCTCGGCCGCCTCGTAGAGCGGTGCGTCGTCGACGGGGTTGGCGGCGAAGAAGTCGTCGACGCGGTCGACGAGGCCGCGCTCGCGGCTGATGATGCGCGCCGAGGACTCGTCGATGTCGGCGTCGCTCAGGACAGGGTCGGGCAGCGTCAGACGGATGGTCGTGCCGTCGTCGGAGACCTCGACGGCGTCCTCGTCGAGCTGACCGAAGTCGACCGTCGCTCGCACCGTGCCGGTCACCAGCGCCACGACCCGCTGGCCGCTGAGGAACGACGGGAGGAACTTGGCGTCCTCTTCGAGGTCGACGTCCTGGGTGAAGGAGCCCTCGGCCGCGGTGAACTCCTCGAGCTCGCGGATCTCCTGGAGCACGGTCGGGCCCGACCGGTCGACCGACTCGCTCGCGAACGGGTTGAACGCGAGGATCCCGCCGAGGAAGACCACCGCGACGCCCAGCACCGCGACGATGATCACGAGCACGGTCGTCGTCAGTCCGACCGCTGCCGAGCGAGGCTTCTTGAGAGTTCCCACGGCGGGCACGCTAATGGCGCTCGGCGGCACATAGCCTGACCGGGTGGACGGCGACCTGAGCACTCTCACCGACGACGAGACCGACGAGGCGACGCTCGACGACGAGGACGTCGAACAGGAGTGGTTCGGCAACGGGTGGACGACCTGGAAGGTCGTGGGCCTGGCGCTCGCCGTCGCGTTCGTCGCGGCGGTCGGTGCGCTGCTGATCGCGGACCGGGTCGGCACGCCGTCCGAGGACTCCGTCGACGTCGGCTTCCTGCGCGACATGATCGACCACCACGGCCAGGCCATCCAGATCGGCGTGGTCGCCTCGGACAACGCGACGGACCACTCGGTGCGCCACTTCGGCCAGGAGGCGCTGATCGCCCAGCAGTACGAGGTCGGCTACATGACGGCCCTGCTCGAGGAGTGGGGTGTCGGCAACGGCGACCCGGACCGCGACGTGATGGCCTGGATGGGCATGCCGACCTCGGTCGACAACATGCCTGGCATGGCCTCGGCCGACGAGATCGAGGCCTACCGCGAGATGACGGGCTCCGACGTCGACCGCGAGTTCTTCCGCCTCATGACCGACCACCACCGCGGCGGGCTGCACATGGCCGACGAGGCCGCGGCGAACGCCAAGGACCCCCGGGTCCGGGCGCTCGCCGAGCGCATGGCACGCAACCAGCGCGCCGAGATCGCCGAGTACCAGGCCCGCGCCGACAAGCTCGGCATCGAGTTCTGAGCCCCTATGTCATTGTCAGCTGCGGAGGGCGGTGAGCACGACCTGTCCCCGGGGTGAGAGTCGGTAGCCGACCTCGAGGCTCTCGGTCAGCCCGAGCGACTTCAGCTTCCGCACGTCCGTCTTGAACGGCTGCGTCGCACGGCCGACGGATTCCGCCAGGTCACCCGCTCGTACCCCGGGCTGTGACTCGATCAGCTCGAGCGTCGTGCGCGTCCATTCGCCGTGGGTCGACGACCGGTCGTAGCGGGCGAGTCGGTCGAGCACGGTCGTGAGTTCCTCGTCGTCGAGGCGGTCGGCCCGGCGCAGCGCGATGCGAGGATCCTCGCCCTCGAGGTGGAAGCGCACCAGGTGCAGCTCGCCGTCGCGCTGGAGGTGCGGGCTCGCCAGCAGCTCCTCTGCGGACGTCGCCCCGGCCGCCACGGCGTCCGCGTCGGTGAGGCCCGTCGGCTCGATGATGTCGACCGCGTCGATGCCGAGCACCCCGACCGGGGTGACGAGGGTGCCGCCCGCCTTCACCGTCGGACGCTTCCAGCGACGCACCGCGACGGTCACGGTGCCATCGGCGATCAGCGGGTGTAGCGCCTGCGGGAACAGCATGTCCTCCAGTCTCGTGCACCGGCGTTAGCGTCGCGCCCGTGACGGAGCGGGCGGCAGAAGAGGACGCGGAGCAGGCGGACGAGGCCGCCGAGGACGCGCCGGTCCAGGACACGCCGGTCCAGGACGCGGTTGCGGAGGAACCGGCCGCCGAGGACCCTCCGCAGCGCAACCTGTTCGATCGAGCGGGTGACCGCATCGATGCGTTCCACCGGAAGATCCCGCCGCTCGCCGTGCTGCACGGGGTGCTCAAGAAGCACAGCGAGGACCGCTGCGATCAGCTCTCGATGCTGCTCGCGTACAAGGGCTTCTTCTGCCTCTTCCCGCTGATGCTCGCGTTCGTGAACCTGCTGGGACTGATCCTCCAGGACAACGACGAGCTGCGTGAGGACCTGATCGACTCCACGCTCAGCTCGGTGCCGATCATCGGCACCGAGATCGCGAACAACGCCGAGCAGCTCGGCGGCAGCATCTGGGTGCTGATCGGCTCGATCCTCGTGTCGCTGTGGGCCGGCTTCGGGCTGCTCGACATGATCCAGGAGGCGCTCAACACCGCATGGCAGGTCCCCATGTACGACCGCCCGCCCTACCTGCTGCGGCGGCTCAAGGACCTGCCCGGCGCCCTGATCGTCGGGTTCGGCGCCATCCTCACCGGCGCCTCGCAGTGGATCCTCGCGGACGGCACCGACGCCTGGATCCGCAGCCTGCTCGGTGCGCTGCTGCCGATCCTCGCCGGCGCGATCAGCTACCTGGGGCTGCACTGGCTGCTCTGCGCCCGGAAGGTGCCGTTCACCGCGCACCTGCCGGCGATGGCGACCGTCGGCCTGGGTTGGTGGGGGCTCCAGACGCTGGGACTCGTCTACATCCGACGCATCCTCGAGCAGTCGTCGGACACCTACGGGGTCTTCGTCATCGTCTTCGGCCTGCTCACGTGGGTGTACCTCTGCGGCGCGCTGTACCTCTACAGCATCGAGCTGGCGGCGGTCCTCTACGAGCGGCTCTGGCCCCGCAGCTTCTCCGGTCGCGACCTGACCGAGATCGACCAGCGGGCGATCACGGCCGTGGTCGAGCGCGAGTCCCGGGTGCGTGGCACAGAGATCACCGTCGACGTGCCGAGGGACCCGCTCTGAGCGGAACACCGCGTTGACGCGACGAGGGACCCGGCCGTCGGCTCGGGTCCCTCGTGCAAGGCGGATCAGTTGCCGGCCGGTCGACCGGCGAGCCGGGGTCGGCTCAGATGACCTTCTCGTTCGGGCCGACGTACTGCGAGCTGCCGAACGCGAGGATCAGGTGACCGATGCCGGGCAGCAGGAACAGCAGGATCGCCCAGCCGAGCTCCTTGGCGAACAACTTGGCGGTGTCGGATGCGAGGAACCACAGCGCGACGAGGTTGATGCACGGGATGAACAGCAGGATGATCCACCACCAGTCGCGACCGGCGAGCTTGTAGATCACGTAGACGTTGAGGATCGGGATGATGCCAGCCCAACCGGGCTGTCCCATCTTCTCGAACAGCTTCCACATCGCCACCAGGTAGACGACGAAGAACGCGAGGTAGACGACCAAGAGTACGCCGGCTCCAGCAGCGGAGCTGGAGTCGGACTGGGCGAACAGGGCAGACAGCATGCGGACCTCCAGGGGACCGTCGCCGGAGGCGGGGATCGCCCGGCCCGATCACGCTATCTGTGGATCCGCTCAGAACGGCGCACCCTGTGGCGGGCACACCACACCCCGTGGGCTCAGTGCAGCTCGGAGTGTGCCTTGCGGCCGTTCTCGATGGCGGCGAGCGCATCGTCGCGACCGCTCCACTCGCCGACGTTCGACTCCTTGCCCGGCTCGAGGTCCTTGTAGACCTCGAAGAAGTGCTTGATCTCGGCGAGCAGGTGCGGCGGCACGTCGCCGACGTCCTGGAGGTGGTCCCAGCGCAGGTCGCCGTGGGCGACGCAGAGGACCTTGAGGTCGCGGCCGGCCTCGTCGCTCATCTCGAGCACGGCGACGGGGCGGACACGGACGTGGCAGCCGGGGAAGGTCGGGTCCTCGAGCAGGATCAGGGCGTCGAGCGGGTCGCCGTCCTCGGCGTGGGTGTCGGGGAAGAAGCCGTACTCGGTGGGGTAGACGGTGGTCGAGAACAGGTGGCGATCGAACCAGACGGCACCCGTCTCGTGATCGACCTCGTACTTGTTGCGGGATCCCTGCGGGATCTCGACGATCGCTTCGAACCAGTCCTCACTCATGGCCCGACAAGGTACGGGTCCGCGCGGCCGATCGCCAGACGGGGTCCGGGGTGCCGCGCACGCACTCAGACCTCGGTGCGGATGCCGCGCAGGCCCGACCAGGCCAGCTGGGACAGCTGCGCGGCGAGGGTGTCGACGTCGGGTTCGCGGTCGTGCGCGAGCCAGTAGCGCGACGCCGCCTCGGTCATGCCGACGATGCTGTGGGCGAGGGTGAGGCCGTGCGAGACCGGCTCGCCCTCGACGACGATCAGCTCGGCGATCGCGTCGGCGATGGACGCCTCGACGTTGCGGGCGAACGAGGCGAACTCGGGGTCGCGGCGGGCGCCGGAGCCGAAGAGCACCTTGAAGGAGTCGGTCTGCTCGTCGACGAAGCCGAAGTAGGCGCGGAAGCCGTTCTCGATCTGCTGACGTGGACCGGACGCATCGGCGGTGGCCTTGGCGATGGTCTCGCGCAGCTCGGCGCCGATGTCGGCGAGCAGCTCGATGAAGAGCTCACGCTTCGAGCTGAAGTGCTGGTAGAGCACCGGCTTGGTGACGCCGGCGGCTTCGGCCACGTCGTTCATCGAGGTGGCGTGGAAGCCGTGCTCGGCGAACACGGCGACCGCCGTGTGCAGGAGTTGTTCTCGACGTTCCGCCGCGGGGAGCCGCATGGGCGACATCCTATGTTACCGACGGGTAACCGCCCTGATCGGGCCGCGTAGCATCGGTCACGACATGGCGACGACACCCCTCCACGAGCTGCCGCGGGTCCGCTGCGCGGCCTTCCACGAGGCACTCGAGGTCGACCCCGGCGGCTCCGCGGCGCACAACGACGCGTTCCTCTGCGTCGAGGTGCCGCTGCCGTGGGAGCGCGACATCGGGCTGCACGAGCCGTTCGCGTCGGCGCCCACCGACGCGGGACCGCTGTCGTGGCGGCCGCTCGGTCTGGTGCCGGCGGACCCACGCTCGATGCAGCGCCGTGTGCTGGCGTACGCACCCGACCCGGCAGAGGTCGCACACGGCGGTGTCGGTCGCCTCACGCGACGCGAGTGGTCGGTGCCCGTCGAGGACCTGGCGGCGCTGTGCGCCGCGGTGCTCGAGGGCGACGACGCCACGCTCGCCCACTTCGACCCCGCGGCGGTGCACCACGACCGCGACGTCGTCGACGTGCTGGTGTGCACCCATGGGCGTCGGGACACCTGCTGCGGTGGACCCGGCACGACGCTCTTCGAGGCGCTCGCCGCGCGGGACCGCTCGACCGGCGAGCTCACGGTCCGCACCTGGCGCACGTCGCACCTCGGCGGCCATCGCTTCGCGCCGACGATGGTGTCGTTCCCCGACGCCTACGCCTGGGCGCACCTCGACGTCGGCACCGCGCTGCGGATCGCACTGCGCGACGGCGACGCGGCCGACGTCGCGCCTCGCAGCCGCGGACGTTCGACGGTCCCGGGCGGTCCCCGCCAGGTCGCCGAACGCGAGGGGCTCGTGCGTCACGGTTGGCGCTGGCTCGACGCCCTCGTGCGCACCGAGGTCACGGGCTTCGACCGGGCTGCCGTGCGCACGACGGTGTCGGTCAGTGCGACCTGGCGCGACGGAACGGCCGATGCCTTCGACGTGGACGTCGAGCTGAGCGACCACGTGCCGCAACCCACCTGCGGGGTGATCACCGGCCCCGAGTACGGCGTCGAACCCGTCTGGTCGGTCGTCGCGGTTCGCGACGCTCAGTAGCCGAACTTCTCGCCGCGGTCGTCCGCGTCGGCGGCCTTGACCGCGTAGCCCAGCACGATCGCGGGCAGCAGCGTGACCGAGCCGATGATCATCGCCCAGATGATCACGGTGACCAGCCAGGACGGGAACTGCACGATGAAGGCGATCACGAACAGGACCATCGCCGCGGCGAAGCACGAGTAGCCGATCTTCGATCCCCAGTCGCAGAGTCGCCGGATCTTCTCCCGCCGGATGATCACCGGGTCGTTCGGATCGAGCGGCTGCGGATCGAGCGGCTGGGTCATGGCAACCAGCCTGCCGCATCCAGCAGCGAGCGCAACTCGGCGTGCACCCGCGCCACCGAGAAGTGCTGCCTGGCGATCGCCTCGTCGAGGTCCAGGGAGCGCTCGATCGACGCGGGATCGCGGAGTGCTGCGGCGATG
>JAFAFN010000024.1 GCA_023423475.1 Actinomycetes bacterium
GTACTCGTCGAGGTCGAACGTCGTGATGATGACGATGGCGAGCGGATCGGTCACGTCCGGGCCGGCGAGGCGGCGCGTGAGCTCGATCCCGTCGAGCTCCGGCATGCGGATGTCGAAGAGGCACACGTCGGGGTCCAGCCGGCGGGCGAGCTCGAGCGCCTCGCGACCGTCCGCGGCCTCCCCCACGACCTCGATGTCAGGCTGTGCGTCGAGGATCATGCGCAGTCCGGTGCGCACGATGTCCTGGTCGTCCGCGACCAGCACCTTGATGGTCATGACGTCGACGCCCGACGTGGGAACGAGGCCTCGACGGCCCAGCCACCGTCGGGGCACGGCCCGGCGGCGAACGTCCCGCCGAGCAGCTTGGTGCGCTCGGCCATCCCGACGAGCCCGTAGCCCGACGTCGAGGCGCCGGTCGCTCCGGCGTCGCGACCGTCGTCCACGACCCGGACCCTGACGACGTCGTCGGCGCCCTCGACCTGCACCTGCACCTCGGTCGCCTGACGGGCATGTCGGAGTGCGTTCGTGACCGCCTCCTGCACGAGGCGGAAGCAGGCAGCGTCGACCGAACCGCCGAGGTCGTCGAGGTCACCGATGACGTTCACGACCACCCGTGGTCCGGGTCCACCGCTGCGTTGCTCGAGTCGGGGCAGGTCCCGCACACCCTGCTGCGGCCGACGGTCCGCCCGTTCATCGCGGCGCAGCGTCCCGACGATCGCCCGCATCTCCTCGAGCGCCCGACTCGCCTCCTCCTCGATCACGCTGAGCGCGTCGACGGCCGCCTCGGGTCGGGCGGCGGCGACGACCCTGCCGGCCTGGGCACGCACGGCGATGGCCGAGACGTGGTGGGCGACGGTGTCGTGGAGCTCGCGTGCCAGCGCCTCGCGCTCACGCGACTGCAGGCCGGCGAGCTCCTGGGCGCGCAGCTCGCTGGCGTAGCGGACGGCGACGCCGATGGCGCCGGCGAGCAGGAGGACGGCGGCACCGCCGAGCGTGTCGCCGAGCGTCTGGTCGGCGGGTGCGCCGGCGACGCCGGACAGGACCACCGGCACCGACATGACCAGGTACCCGATGCCGATCCCGCGCGCCGAGGCCCACCTGGTGAGCGCGTACGGGAAGACGACCATGAAGAACGCCGAGTTGAGCCCCTCCCATTGCACGTCACGCAGGATCGACACGGCCTCGACCGCGCTCACCGTCGCGAACGCCACCACGACCGCCACGAGCGGATGGACCCGTCGCCACGGCAGGAGGCCGGCGATCCCCACCGCGACCACCAGGGAGACGATGCGCCACACCAGCGGCTCGCGGACGATCGACTCGACGACCGCGGCGGCGACCACGACGGCGACGAACAGCCAGTCACGCCGCATCGGCCCCGGCGGGTCGGCCGCCCGTGGCGCGGCCCAGAACGGACGGCTCGTGTCGAGGACCACAGCCACCAGCGTACGGGACCCGCGATCGGAGCGAACCAGCCGAAAGGACGATCGGCGAGGTGGCCGAAATCACGGCACGGAAGTGGCCGCTCTCCCGATGTCGGACCCGGGCGGGATCCCGACGATGGACACATGTCGTCCTCGCCACCCACCACTCGTCCCGCGCCGCCGTCGTCGACCCCCGAGGGCCACGGCGTTGCCCCACCCCGAAGCCATTCGGCACCTGGGACCACGTCGCTGCTCGGTCGACTCGGCGGCTGGTGCTTCGACCACCGCCGGGCGACGGTCGGGCTCTGGGCGGCGGTCCTCGTCGTGGTCGTCGCCGCGGCCGGCGTCGTCGGGCCCGCGTTCGCCGACAGCTCGGCGGTGCCGGGGTCCGACAGCGACGCAGGGTTCGCCGTGCTCGAGGAGCACTTCCCCGAGTTGGGAACGGGAGGACTGTCCGGCACGATCGTGTTCCGCGCCGAGCAGGGCATCGACGACCCCGCCGTCACCGCCGCCATGGAGGACCTCTTCGCCACGGTCGATGCGGGGTTCCCCGACGCCGAGGGCGTGCCCCGGGCGCCGGGGGCGACGGTCGTCGCTCCCTACTCCGAACGAGGCGCCGGCCAGATCGCAGCGACCGGTCCCCTGGCCGGCCAGCTGGCCTTCGCCCAGGTGAACCTGTCGGCCGACGTCGACACCACGGAGTCGGCCGAGATCGGCGAGCTGATCGCGGAGGTGGCACCGTCGATCGACGGACTGCAGGTCCTGGTCGGCGGTCAGCACCTCACCGCGGTGGAACCACCGCAGAGCGAGCTGATCGGCATCGCCTTCGCGATCATCGTGCTGATCGTCGCGTTCGGGTCGGTCCTGGCGATGGGACTGCCGATCGCCGTCGCGCTCGGCGGGGTCGGCATCGGCATGGGAGCGATCCTGCTGCTGACCCGGGTGGCGACGGTGCCGGAGGACACGATGCTGCTCGGCATGATGGTCGGCCTGGGTGTCGGCATCGACTACGCGCTCTTCATCGTGACCCGCTACCGCGAAGCGGTCCGGTCCGGGCAGTCCCCGAGGGACGCCATCGTGGTCACCATGAGCACCGCCGGTCGGGCCGTCGGCCTGGCAGGTGCCACGGTCGTCGTGTCGATGCTCGGGCTGCTCCTGGTCGGCATCGGGATGCTCTCGGGCATGGGGGTCGGCGTGTCGGTCACGGTGCTCGCCACCATGTTCACCTCGATGACGCTGCTGCCCGCACTGATCGCGATGACCGGGGCGCGCCTCGAGGTGACCCGCTGGCGAGGTCTCATCGCCGCCGTCGCCGCCGCGGTCGCCCTGCTCGGTGTCGGTGTCGGCATCGCGCCGCTTGCCGTCGGCGCCGCGGTGGTCGCCGTCGCCACCCTCGTGGTGAGCCGCTTCGTGCCCCCGCTGCGTCGCGAGGTCCCCCACCGCGCCACCCGACCGGTGGCGTCGACGTGGTCGCACCGGTGGAGCCGGACCATCCAGCGCCGACCGTTGGTGTGGGGCGTTGCCGCGTCGCTCGTCCTGCTCGTGCTGGCTGCGCCGGTTGCGGCCATCCGTCTGGGCTGGACCGACGAGGGCAACTTCCCGGACGGATCGGACACGCGCCAGGCCTACGACCTGCTCGCCGACGGCTTCGGCGACGGCTTCAACGGACCCTTCCTCATCGCCGTCACGACCGACTCCGGCGTGACCGACTCGCCGGCGACATCCGGATCGGCCGCATCCGACGGCATCGACGAGTTGCACTCCCGGCTGGCCGCGACGCCGGGGGTCGCCGCGGTCACCGCGCCGCTCGTCGACGATGCCGACGAGCCGGGTGCGTGGTTGATGACGCTGGTGCCCGAGTCCGCTCCACAGGACGCGGCGACCGCCGAGCTCGTCCGCACCCTGCGCGACGACGCGGTGCCCGCTGCGGCGGCAGCGGGTCTCGACGTGCACGTCACCGGCAGCGCCGCGACGAACATCGACGTGACCGACTACCTGGGCGGGAGGATGCCGCTGTTCTTCGCGGCGGTGCTCGGCGTGTCGTTCCTCATCCTCATGGCGGTGTTCCGCTCGGTGCTGGTCCCGCTGAAGGCAGTGGTGATGAACATGCTGTCGATCGCCGCCACCTACGGCGTGGTCGTCGCGATCTTCCAGTGGGGCTGGGGTGGCGCCCTGCTCGGCATCGAGCCGGGACCGGTCAACCCGTTCATCCCGCTGATGCTCTTCGCCATCGTGTTCGGGTTGTCGATGGACTACGAGGTCTTCATGCTGTCCCGCATCCGTGAGGAGTACGACCGCTCGGGCGACGCCTCGACCTCGGTGGCCGACGGCCTGGCCTCGACCGCCCGTGTGATCACCGCCGCCGCGGCGATCATGGTCGTGGTCTTCGCATCCTTCGCCGTCGAGGACATCCGCGAGATCAAGGTCTTCGGTCTGGGGCTCGCCCTTGCCGTGTTCCTGGATGCCACCCTGGTCCGCATGGTCCTCGTGCCAGCGACGATGGCGCTGCTCGGCGACCGCAACTGGTGGATGCCACGTTGGCTCGACCGGCTGATCCCCCGCCTGACGGTCGACTAGCGGCTACTTCGCGACACCTCGCCAGCCACATCGGCCGCTGCGACATCGGCGGCGCAGCGGAAGCCGATGTTGGCGGTGGTGTCAGCGGGATGGCTGTGATCACGTGCTGCCACCCGATATCTGTTGCAGTACGAGTCGTGGCACAGGTGGCTCCCGCCCCGTCGAACCCTCTCGTCACCGACGGCGGGCCCGGTCGGATCCCGTAGTGGGCCGTCCGCGTGGTCGGTGGTCCACCTGTCCGCAGTCCACTCCCAGACGTTGCCGACCATCTGGAGCAGCCCGTAGCCGTTCGGTTCGAACGCTCCTGCAGGAGCGGTGCCCAGGTAACCGTCACCGGCGGCGTTCTCCTCGGGGAACCGGCCCTGCCAGATGTTGCAGCGCCATGTGCCGTTAGGACACAGCTCGTCACCCCAGGGGTAGGTCGCCCCGTCGAGCCCGCCGCGTGCTGCGTACTCCCATTCGGCCTCGGTGGGCAGTCGCTTGCCCGCCCATGTCGCGAACGCCACGGCGTCCTCGTGGGCGACGTGCACGACGGGATGGTCGAGCCGGTCCTCGATCGTCGAGCCAGATCCCTCCGGCTGGGACCAGCAGGCGCCTTCGACCGCCCACCACCACGGCGTGGTGGGCACAGGCTGAGCGGAGCTGCGGAGTGCCTCCGGCACGAACGGGCCGAACACGAACGACCATCCGTCGCGCTCGGCAGTGCTCACGTAGCCGGTGGACTGAACGAAGCGGCTGAACTGCTCGTTGGTGACCGCGATGATGTCGAGCAGGAAGGACGACATCGTGACGGGCCGGAGAGGTCCTTCGCCGTCGAAGGGGTTGGCATCGGAGCCGTCGTTACCCATGGTGAATGTACCTGCCGGAATCCGAGCCATCGGCACGTCCAGTCCGCTGCCGGCCACCAGAGCGTCGCCGGGGTTCGCAGAACCGTCGCGACCGCTCCTCGGTGCGCAACAGCCAGGCGGATCCGGAACTCGGCGAGGATTCACGGCACCGGAGCGTACGTTCCGCTCACCACCTCGACCCCGTGTGCCGCTGCAGCTGAGACGTACTCGTTCGGATCCGTCGATGCCGACTCGAGGACACCGATCGACGATGCTGCGGCTTCCCCGAGGAGCGTGAGCGACTGCACCGCCTGCAACCGTGTCGGGTACGGCTCGGTCACGTTCGAGGCGATCGCGACGAGCACCACGAGTCCATCGTCCAGGGCCCCGGCACGTGCAAGGGCATCGGCGGACTGGACCTGCACCCAGCGGTCCTCGGCCGGGTCGCTCGCGTGCCGCCGCAGGTCGTCGACGGCCGGCGCTGCACCGGCCCCGAGCATCGAGCAGCCGAGCGCAGCCCAGTAGCGCACGATGGGGTTCGGGTCCTCGAGGGCATCGACCAGCCGGGAGAGATTGCCCGGGTTGCGCTCGATCGCCGCGGCGCCGAGTTCCATGAGCTGCTCGAGCGGATAGGCGCCAGCCTTCCGAGACTGTTCGTAGCCTTCGGCCACCGATCCCTCGGGGATGAAGCCGTTGTCGTTGATGGCCAACATGTGCTCGTCGAGCACCGCGCGGAGTTCGACGAGACGCCCCTCGTGATCAGGATCGCCGACGAGGTTGTTCACCTCGTCGGGATCCGCGTCGAGGTCATACAGCTCCTCGGCGGGCTTCTCACCCCAGAACCGGTCCTGCACGTCATCCAGCGCTCCTTGCTGGTGCAGCTGCTCCCAGCGCCGGTAACCCGCCTGGTTCCACATGAACGCGAGGTGCTGCCCCCACGGCAGGTGCGGCATGTAGTTGCGGATGTAGCGGTAGCGCTCGTCGCGAACGGTGCGCACGAAGTCGATCGCCTGGTCCATGCGGTTGCGGTTGCCGAAGGCGTACTGGCGGGGCGCACACGTCGCGCCAGCGAACGGGGTGCCCTGGAAGTGATCAGGGATCTGCACGCCTGCCAGATGCAGCATCGTCGGCGCAGCATCGACCGAGCTCACCGGGGTGTCGACCACGGTTCCGGGACCGCTCGGCGCGAGGTGCTGCCACTTCGGAGGGAACCGGGCGACGAGCGGCGCATGGAGTCCGCTGTCGTGGCAGAACCGCTTGCTGCGCGGCAGCACTCCTCCGTGGTCCGAGCTGTAGATCACGATCGTGTCATCGGCGACCCCCGAGCGCTCGAGCTCTGCGAGCAGCTCGCCGAACTCGGCGTCCATCGCGGTGACCCTGTCCATGTACGCCGCGCGGTCAGCACGCATCACCGGATCGTCGGGCACGTAGGCCGGCAGCTCGACCAGCGCGGGATCGGTCCGGACCGGCATCGCCGAGAACAGCGTCGACTCGTGCGTGGCCTGCGA
>JAFAFN010000057.1 GCA_023423475.1 Actinomycetes bacterium
AACTTCTTCTCGGCGATCGTCAGTCCGAACGCGATCTCGGCGCTGAGGTCGTCCTGGCACGCCGGCCACAGGCCCTCGAGGTCGCCCCAGAGCCCCGACAGGTTGCCCAGCGCCCACTCGAACCCGAGTCCCGGGAACGACAGGTCCAGGTCGACCACTTGCAGCCCGACGTCGCTCGCGAGCTGCGCGGCGGCCTCGACCACGAGATCCGCCACGGCGGGGTTGACCACCGCGGTGCCCAGGTCGGGGACCACGGCGACCTTGGCACCGCGGAGCTGTCCCAGGTGCGACCCGAGGTCCCGCTCCCAACCGTCGACCTTCGGCAGCGAGTACGGGTCCCGCGAGTCGTAGCCGGTGGTGACGTCGTAGTAGCGGGAGATGTCACGGATCGACCGCGCCATGACACCCGACACCACCGTCATGGGGTGGATGAGCGTCTCGGGTCCACGGGGGATCCGCCCGGCGGTGCCCTTCATGCCGGGCAGCCCGTTGAATCCCGCGGGGATCCGGATGGACCCTCCACCGTCGCCGCCCGAGGCCAGGGTGACGAGCCCGCCCGCGACCGCTGCCGAGGAGCCGCCGGACGATCCTCCGGCGGTTCGTCCCTCCTGCCAGGGATTGTGGGTGACGCCGTTCAGCTTCGTGATCGAGACGTTGAGTCCGCCGAACTCCGACGCGGTGGTCAGCCCGACCGGCACGACGCCGCCGAGCTGCTCGGCGCGCTGGATGGACGTCTCGGTGAACGTCGCGACACGGTCGCGGAAGACCAGGGTCGCCTCGGTGTAGGGCCAACCCTCGTAGTGGCTCAGCTCCTTGACGCCGTAGGGGACCCCGCCGAAGGGGAGCGAGACGTCCGCCGCGGCCGCCTTGGAGCGGGCGAGTTCGGGGTCGACGTACGAGAACGAGTTGAGGTCGCTGGTGTCGATCGCCGACAACGTCGCCTCGAGCTCCTCGACCGGGGACCGGTCACCTGCCCTGAACGCATCGACGAGCGAACACGCGTCGCCCAGCCACGGACCGTCGGTCATGCCACTGCCCCCTCTTCACACGCCGACGGCCCCTCGGCGCCGACCGCGGCGACGATACCCGTCGAGATCCGATCGTCTGGTTCTCCGCGTCGGATTCGGCGTCGGGACGCCGACTCCGAGGTGGATTTCGGGGTCATCTAGGGTCCGGGCATGGACGCAGCAGAGTTCCTGGGCCTCACCCCGACCCACAACCCGATGCGCTGGTACCTGCCCATCACCGAGGGGATCGCCACGCGAGAGAAGTTCCTCTTCGGCGGCTGCGGCCTCGGCGCCGCCGTCGCCGCGATGGAGTCGGTCTGCGAGCGCCCGGTCGTGTGGGCCACCGCCCAGTACCTGTCCTTCGCCATGGCGGGCTCGATCATGGACCTCGACGTCACCGTCGCGGTCTCCGGCAAGCGCACCAGCCAGGCACGGGTCGTGGGCAAGGTGGGGGACCGCGAGATCCTCACCGTGAACGCCGCGCTCGGCTCCAAGGACATCCCCGTCGACGAGCAGTACCGGTCCATGCCCGAGGTGCCCGATCCGCTCGACTGCCCGAGCCGCGGCGAGCTCGTCGAGGACTCCGGGTCGATCATGACCCGCTTCGACATGCGACTCGCGCTCGGCACGCCGTGGGACCGCTTCGACGGCACCCCCATCACCACGGGCCGTTCCGCGCTCTGGGTGCGCATGCCCGACGTGGACGTGTCCGCCGCGGCCATCGCGATCCTCGGCGACTACGTGCCGTTCGGCATCTCGCAGTCCCAGGGCCGGTGGATGCCGTCGAACAGCCTCGACAACACGATCAGGGTCCAGCGCCTGGTCCCGACGGAGTGGGTGCTCTGCGACGTGCGCATCGATGGCATCCACGACGGGTTCGGGCACGGATCGGTCTACCTGTGGTCCTCCGAGGGGACGCTGCTCGCGACCGCGAGCCAGTCGGCGGTGCTCCACAACCCCCGTGGTTGACCTGCCGTCCTGTTGACCTGCCGTTCTGGTGACCGGCCCGCTCGGCGTCGGGGCGATCGCTAGGGTCGACCCATGACCAACTCCTCGGGCACGACGCCGTTCCTCACCGGCCGGTACGGCATGACGATCCCCTTCGACGGGGTGCCGCTGTCGGAGCAGCGCGACTGGATCGTCGAGCTCGAGGACCTCGGCTACACCGACGTGTGGTCCGCCGAGGCCAACGGCGCCGATGCCTTCACCCCGCTCGCGCTGGCCTCGGCCTGGGCGCCCTCGCTGCGGCTCGGCTCAGCGATCGTGCCCGCCTACACCCGAGGGCCCGCGCTGCTGGCGCAGTCGGTCGCCACGCTGGCGGATGCGGCGCCGGGGCGTGTCGCGTTCGGCATCGGCACCTCGTCCAACGTCATCGTCGAGGGCTGGAACGGCATCCCGTTCACCGACCCGTACCACCAGGTTCGGGACATGGTCCGCTTCATCCGAGGTGCGTTGAGCGGCGAGAAGATGTCCGGGACCTACGGACGCTCCGAGGTGAAGGGCTTCCGACTCGGCATCCGACCCGCCGAGCAGCCACGCATCCTGATCGCCGCACTGCGCGACGGCATGCTCCGGCTCGCCGGCCGCGAGGGCGACGGCGCGATCATCAACTGGCTCTCGGCCGAGGACGTCGCCACCGTCGCACCGATCGTGCAGGCCGCCGGGGGTGCCGCACCCGGCGAAGCGACCAGAGAGGTCGTCGCCCGCATCTTCGTCGCGCCGACCACGGACCGCGACACGGTCATGGCGATGGGTCGCTACGCGATCGCCGCCTACCTGAGCGTGCCGGTCTACGCGGCCTTCCACGAGTGGATGGGCCGCGGCGAGCAGCTCGCCGACATGTGGCGGCTCTGGGGTGAGGGCGATCGCAAGGGTGCCCTCGCTGCCATCCCGGACTCCGTCGTCGACGAGCTCATCGTCTGGGGCAGCCCGGAGGAGTGCCGGGAGCACATCGCCCGCTACGTCGCGAACGGCGTGACGACACCCGCCTTGGCGCTGTTGCCCTTCGGCTACGACGTGCGCCAGGCGGTCCGGGACCTCGCCCCTCGCTGAGCGAACGACGCTCCGTACTGGAACGACGCTCGGTCATGGAACGACGCTCGGTCATGGAACGACGAAGTGCGACCCCTCCCTCCAGGGGCCGCACGTTCATCTTGTTCACACGGGACGAACCCGTAGATGGGCGAGATCGACCGGCCCGTCCCGTGTGAAGATCTCCGACTCAGGTGTCGTCCGGCTCCTCGTCGGCTGACGGCTCCTGGGTCGCGGTGGCGTCGCGGTAGAGGACCCTGAGGTCCTCGGACGCGCTCAGCCGTGCGATCCAACCCGACTGGACCAGGTCCCACTCACCCGGCGCGATGCCGTGCTCGACGGCGAAGCGCTCGATCGCCTCGGGACGAGTGACCCCGGCCCGGAGCATCTCGGCACTCAAGCGCGCGTAGCGCTCCAGGTCGACGCCCCTGATCGGTTCGAGGTCAGCGTCGGCGTCCATCTCGATGGTCACCGTCACTGTGCGCACCGTGCGCATCTGGTCACTGCTGGCACATCGACGAGTCTGCACGTGCCGGGCCGATCCGACATGAGTAGTGGGTACTCAATTCGTCCCCTCGGTGACCCCAGGGTGTGGAAGAAGCCTCCAGCGGGACGTTGTTTCGCTGCGGCCCCTCGTGGTTACAGTCTCGGTCGTGGCAGCTTCCTGGCCGTTGGTGGGGCGCGAGGTGGAGCTCGAGCGGGCCTGCGACATGGCCGGTTCGGGAGGTGTGCTGATCGTCGGTCCTCCCGGCGTGGGCAAGTCGCGGCTGGCCGCCGAGGTGATGCGACACGCGGACTCCTCGAACGTCGTGCGCGTCAGGGCGACCTGGACGTCGTCGTCCATGCCGCTGGGGGCGTTCGCGCAGTCCCTCGCGGTCGGTGGTGCGATCGACGATGCCGATCCCGCCTCGCGTCTCCGCTCCGCCGCAGCCCAGCTGCTCGGCGACCTCGACGCCGACGACCGCCTGGCGCTGTGGGTCGACGACGTGCACGCGCTCGACGACACCTCGGCGACGCTGCTGCTCCACCTGGCGATGAGCGGACGCGCCGACCTCGTGTTGACGCTCCGGTCGGGTGAGCCGGTGCCCGATCCGATCACGATGCTCTGGCGCGACGAGCTCCTGGGACGGATCGACCTGCAGCCGCTCGCGCTCGCGACGGTGGCCCGACTGCTCGACGAGGTCCTTCCTGGCGGCGTCGACGGCATCGCCTCGGCCGCGCTCGTGAACGCCTCGGCGGGCAACCTGCTCTACCTCCGCGAGCTGGTCAACGGGCTCCAGGAGTCGGGGGTCCTGGCACGGGCACGCGGCCAGTGGGTGCTGCTCGGTCCGATCTCGGCGCCGCCACGTCTCTCCGAGCTGATCGAGGCCCGCCTGACCACGCTGAGCGAGCCGGCCCGCTCGTTGCTCGACGCGGTCGCACTCGCCGAGCCGTTCGGCACCGGCGCACTCGAGGCAGCCGACCAGATGCACCTCGTGGACGAGCTGGTCGCCAACGGCATGGTCGAGTTCGTCACCGACGGTCGCCGTCGACAGCTCCGGGCAGGTCATCCGCTGCACGTCGAGGTCGCCAGGGCGACGATGGGGGACACTCAGCGACACCGGCTGCTCGGCCAGCTGATCGCGGGCGCCGAGGCCACCGGGCTCCGCCGACGTGACGACGCCCGCCGCCTCGCCGCCTGGCGTCTCGACGACGGCCGGGATGCCGATGCCGAGGTGCTCGTCGACGCGGCCCGGGAGGCGACCATCGGCGCCGACCCGGCGATGGCTGAACGCTTCGCACGGCTGGCGCTCGCGGCGCCCGTCGGAGCGGACATCGATGCGGACCGTGCGCTGCGCCACGGAGCGGCCCACCTGCTGGGCTGCGCACTCGACGATCTCGGACGGTTCGCCGAGGCCGAGGAGGTCTTCGCCGAGGTCGAGCCGGGCGCCGGCACCGGAGCGGACCGAGCTCGGCTCGCAGTGGCCAGGGCGGACAACCTGTTCCGTGGCTTGGCCCGCCGCGACGATGCACTCCGGGTGGTGCTGCTCGCCGAGGCCGACATCGACGCCCCGGAGCTGCTCGACGAGCTCTGTGCGTGCCGCGCGTCGATCGCGGTCATGAGCGGACAGGTGCGGGATGCGATCGCCATCGCCGGCCCCATGCTTGAACGCGCCGACGACCGCGCCTTCTGCGAGGGGGCGCTGATGACATCGGTGGCCCACACGCTCTCGGGTGGGTCGACCCGAGCGATGGAGATCGCGTCTCGGGCCATCGAGACCCGGCTCGCCCTCGGTGACCAGGTGCAGCTCGCCGGACCCGGGATCCACGTCGTCTCGCTCACGCTGGCCCAGCTGGAGCACGGCCACATCGAGGAGGGCATCGCACTCGCGCAGATGGCCTACGACATGGCCGTCGCCGTGTGGGACCGCCACGGCCAGGCGTGGCTGGCGGTCGTGCTGTCACGAGCCCACCTGCTCGCGGGGCGTGCGAGCACCGCCGCTCGGTTCGGCCGCGAATCCGCGATCGTGTTCGGCGAGCTCAACCACCCGGGCTGCCGCTGGGGGTTCGGCGCCCAGGCGCTCGCCGCAGGCCAGCTCGGCGATGCGGCGGGGACGGCCGAGATCCTCGCCGACCTCGACGCCGAGCCGCTCACCCAGGTCCTGATCATGGACCCGGAGGTCGACCGGGGACGGGCATGGGGCTCGGTCGCAGCCGGCCGCCTGGGGGTCGCGTGCGATCAGCTCCTGGCAGCGGCGGACGCCGCCAGGCAGGCGGGGGAGCACAGCCTCGAGTCGGCCTCGTTGCACGATCTGGCGAGACTGGGACGCGTCGAGCTCGCGCTGGAACGCCTGGTCGAGCTTGCGGACACCGTCGACGGTCCGTTGATGGCGGCTCGAGTCGCGCACGCCGTCGCGCTGTCGGACGACGATGCCGACGCGTTGGACGCGACCTCGGACGCGTTCGCAGCACTCGGTGCGCAGCTCTACGCAGCGGAGTGCTCGACCGCCGCTGCCGCGGCACATCGACGCGCCGGCTCATCGCGACCGGCCGCCGCGTCCGATGCCCGCGCCGCCGCGCTGCTGGCGGGCTGCGAAGGCTCATCGACCCCCGCGCTGCAGGTGACAGCGGCACCGACCCAGCTGACCAGGCGGGAGTCCGAGGTGGCGACACTCGCCGCATCGGGCCGGACCAACCGCGAGATCGCGGACGACCTGGTCGTCTCGATCCGCACCGTCGAGAACCACCTGCAACGCGCCTACGAGAAGCTGGGCGTGAGCTCCCGTGACGACCTGGCCTCGGCGCTGGGTCACGGCGCGGCGGACTGAGCGTTCAGCGCTCCGTCGCTGCGGTGGCAGCGAGCTCGCGGACCAAGCGCTTGTCGATCTTGCCCGACGCGTTGAGCGGCAGCTCCGCGACCTCGACGACGACCTTGGGACGCTTGAAACCTGCGAGCCGACCGGCGCTCCACGGGATCAGGTCGTCGACGCCCACCGACGACTCGCGGGCGGGCACCACGACCGCGACGACCTGTTCGCCCCAGCGCTCGTGGGGGATGCCCACGACCGCGACCTGCCCGACCCCGGGGTGCTCGCCCAGGACGTCCTCGACCTCTCGGGAGGCGACGTTCTCGCCGCCGGTGATGATGATGTCCTTGAGTCGGTCGACGACGAACAGCACGCCGTCGCCGTCGATGCGCCCGACGTCACCGGTGCGGAGCCAGTCGCCGAAGCGGGACGCCGCGGTGGCCTCGGGCCGCCGCCAGTAGCCGGCACACACCTGGTCCCCGCGCAGCACGATCTCGCCCGGGCTGCCCGCCGGCACGTCCTCGCCCCGCTCGTCGACGATTCGCACCGCCACCAGCGGGCCAGGGCGACCGGCGGCGCGCAGCAGCTCCGGCTCGGTCGTCGCGGCGCGACGGTGGTCGTCGGGGGTGAGGAACACCGCGTTGCCGCTCAGCTCGGTCATGCCGTAGCCCTGGGCGAGCCCGCAGTCGGGGAGGTCCTGCAGCAGTCGACGCATGAGCTCGATCGGCATCGCCGAGGCCCCGTAGGAGATCTGGCGGAGCTCGCGGAGCCCGTCGAGGTCGCCTCCGGCGTGGTCGAGCAGCATCGACACCATCGTCGGGGCGAGCGAGCAGTTGGTGACGCGCTCGGCACGGAACAGCTCGAGGACCTCGGCGGGCTCGAAGCGGGCGACCAGCACGACGGGCCGTCGTCGGAGGTGCGCGTGCAGCACGTTGTACGCCGCGACGTGGAACAGCGGGAAGGGGAACAGGTAGACGTCGTCGTCGGCCATCGGACGGGCGATCGCCGTGTTCGTCGTCGCCGCGACGAGGCTCGCATGGGTCAGGACGACACCCTTCGGGGCGCCGGTGGTGCCCGAGGTGTGGATGATCCATGCGCAGTCCTGCGCCGTGGCCGTTGCGTCGGCCGCCGGGTCGACGATCACAGGATCGTCCGGGGTGGCGTCGTCGAGGGCTGATCCGTCGAGTGCAGAGCTCAGGTCGAGCGCCGCCCTGGGGTGCGATCCACCGATGGACCAGCACGGCAGGTCGGCGCGGGTCTCGAGCACCGAGTCGAGTCGGTCGAGCTGGTCGACCGATCCGAGCAGCAGGGTCGCCTCGACCGAGTCGACGGTCGCCATGATCTCGGCGGGCGTGTGGCGCGTGTTGCCGAACGACAGGATCCGTCCGGATCGCGGCACGGCGTACAGCGCCACCAGGGCGTCGAGACGGTTGTCCGACACCATCACGACGCGGTCGCCCCGGTTCGTCGTGTCGGCGACCAACCGGGCCATCGCAGCGATGCGACCGTCGAGCTCCGCGAACGTGGGACGGCGGTCGTCGACCACGACCGCGGTGTCCTCGGGCCGGTTCGCCGCAGCGAGCTAGATG
>JAFAFN010000132.1 GCA_023423475.1 Actinomycetes bacterium
GCGCAGGATGGATGTCCGACGTGCTCTACGGCATGGAGTACGCGTTCGACCAGGGTGCCGACGTCATCAACCTCTCCCTCGCCGGGGCCATCTCCGACCCGCGTGCCGTCGGCATCATCACGGACTGGGTGAACGACATCCGCCAGGACACCTCGCGTGGCAAGCCGGCTCCGGTGATCGTCGCTGCGGCCGGCAACACCGGGCCGAACTCCCCGACGATGTACCCGGCGGCCATCGCCAGCGTGCTCGCCGTCGCGTCCACCGACGCCGCCGACACCGTTGCCGCGAGCTCGACGCGCGGCAACTGGGTCGACCTGGCCGCACCGGGGGTCAACATCTTCTCGACCTGTGGCAGCGGCTACTGCTCGATGTCGGGCACCTCGATGGCCTCGCCACTCGTCGCCGCGGCGGCCGCGATCCTGCTGCAGCAGAACCCGAACCGGACCGACGTCCAGTCCGTGCTCGAGACACGGGCGGTCGACGTGGACGTGCTGGGCCGGGACCGCTCGAGCGGTGCCGGCAGGCTCGACATCGCTGCGGCCTTCGACCCCGTCACGTCGCCGCCCCTCGTGCGCCGCCTCACCACCGTGACCGGCTCGGTGAGCGACGTCCGATTCGAGCGCGGCAGCATCAACGTCATCGGCACCGTCAGGGACCCGGAGGGTGCCGTGACGGTCGTGACCGAGACCACCGGTCCCGGCGGCAAGGTCCGACGGACGCGCAGCGTCAACCCCGGTGCGTTCAACATCTCGTGGGCCGCGACCTCTGGTGACTACCGGGTCTGCACCTCCGTGCTCGACAACCCGAACGGCACCTCGGTCTCGCTGGGCTGCCGGAACGTGGTGGTCAAGTGAGCGTCGTCGCGGGAGAAAGGTTCACCCGGGCTCCCGGGCGACCGATGAGGGGAACGTGTTGAACAGCAGGTCCATCGCAGTCGCACTGGGAGTCATCGGTGTGTGCCTCGGCATCGCCGCGGTCGCCGCATCGATCCCCGCGCTCGGGCTCGCCGCCGGTGTCGCCGCGCTGGCAGCCGGTGCGACCGCACTGCTCGGCACCAGCGGGCCGTCGGTCGACCAGCTCCAGGAAGCGGAGCGTCGGATCGGTCAGCTCGAGGAGCGCCTGTCGGTGTCGAAGCTCGAGGTCGACTCGGCGACCGGCCGGGTCGACGAGCTCGAGCGTGAGCTCGCCGCGGCGAGCACGCCGGTCGTCGACATCGACGCCACCCAGGCCGACGGTGCCGCTGCACTCGTCGACCAGGACAGCCAACTCTTCTCCGAGGCGTACTTCCGGGTCGCGCTCGACGCCCGGATCGCGTCGGCACGACGCCACCTCCGCCCCGTCGCGATCGCGTTGATCGACATCTTCGAAGGTGTCGCCGGACCGTCGTCGCTGCCCGCACCGCCGGGACGGGCCGCCGAGTCGATCCGCCAGACCGTCCGTGACGCGGACACCGCCTGTCGCCTCGCCGACGGCACGTTCGCCATCATCCTCGAGGACACCCCCGAGAACGGCGCCGTGTGGACCGTCGAGCGGGTGCGCCGCAACCTGGTCAGCCGCTTCGGCAGCCACACCATGTGGGCCGGCGTCGCCTGCTACCCGGCGCACGCGTTCTCTGCCGACGAGCTGCTCGAACAGGCCCAGCTCGCACTCACCTCGGCGCGGGAGTGGAAGCAGGACCGCATCGAGGTCGCGATCGCCGAGTGACCCTCAGGGGTCGCGCAGCTCCGAACGGATCGCTGCACCGTCGGCGTCCTCTGCCCTCCCGGCCCAGCGCACCGATCCGGGCGTGGCCGACAGCCGGGCGACGACATCGGGCATGGGCACACCGTCGACCGTCGTGATCGAGGCACGAGCGGCGTAGTGCGGGTCGGCGAAGATGTCCGCCATGTCGTAGACCGGCGCGGCCGCGGCGTGCACCCGGTCGAACTCGGCGAGGACCTCGTCACGCGAGCGCTGGCCGATCCACTCGGCGAGATGGTCGTCAATCTCGGAACGATGCGCGACACGACCCTCGAAGCCGACGAAGCGCTGATCGCCACCGAGGCCCACCAGGTCGAGCACCCGCTGCGCCACCGACTCCGCGCTCGAGGAGATGGCCACCCACGCACCGTCGGCACACCGATAGGTGTTGCGCGGCACCGTGTAGGGGATCCCCGCGCCGAGCCGCTCCTGGGTCATCCCCGTCAGGCCGTAGAGCGGCACCAGCGGGCCCATCATCTGGAGCATCGACTCCATCAGGTTGACGTCGACGACCTGGCCTCGACCCGAGTGCACCGCGACCATCGTGGCGAACGCGGCCACCAGCCCCGTCACCTCGTCGGTGAGCGCGATCGGCGGCAGCAGCGGCGCGCCGTCCGGCTCGCCGTTGATGGCGGCGAAGCCGGAGAGCGCCTCGGCCTGGGTCGCGAAGGCCGGACGATCCCGGTACGGGCCGTCCTGGCCGAAGCCCGTCACCCTGGTGATCACGAGACCTGGGTTCCGTTCGAGCAGCAGGTCCGGTGACAGCCCGAGCCGTTCGAGCACCCCGGGACGGAAGTTCTCGACCAGCACGTCCGCGGAGTCGCACAGCTCGAGCATGACCTCGAGGTCGGCCGGGTCCTTCAGGTCGAGCGAGATGGTGCGCTTGCCGCGCCCCATGATCTTCCACCACAACGAATCGTCGTCGTCCGGGCCACGCCATCCCAGATCACGAGCCGTGTCACCGCCGGGTCGCTCGACCTTGATGACGTCGGCGCCGAAGTCCGCCAGGTACCGGGCGCAACCGGGACCCGCGATCACCGTCGCGCAGTCGATCACCCGCAGGTCGGACAACGGGCCGTCGCTCACGGCGCGAACCCCACCATCGCTCACGGCGCGAGCCCCACCCTCGCTCACGGCGCGAGCCCCACCCTCGCTCACGGCGCGAGCCGCGCCGGCACGGCGATCTCGAAGCACCGCTCAGCCAGCCGACCACGCGAGTACTCCGGATAGGTCCCGCCGAACATGCCCCTGGTGCGCTCGGTCCACGCCAGCGCATCGGGGCGTGAGATGCGGCGGTGCACCTGCAGGATGTTGCCCTCGAAGACCCGGTACTCGGCCCAGCTGCCGGGGAAGTCCTTCACGCTCGCGACTTCGACGAAGGGCACCTCGCCCGCGTCGGGCAGCCGCACGACGCGGTTCCGATGGGTGTGCCCGGCGAAGTACCCGACGAGTGCGTCACGTCGACCCATGACGCGGGCGAGTGCCTCGGTGTCACCGGGGACGATCCCGAAGGTGTGGTCGTGACGCGGTTCCTCGGCCGGGTTCCACACCGGATGGTGGCCGAACACGAGCACCGGGCGATCCGCCCTCGCACCGAGCTCGTCGAGCCAGTCGAGCTGGTCGGCATCGAGATGGCCGTTGATCTCTCCGTCCGCACTCGTGTCGAGCACGGCGAGGGTGACCCCGGGCAACTGGCGTTCCTGCACGGGCCACGCCGCGACCGGCAGCCGGTGGTAGCTCTCGTGGTTGCCGCGCACGTGCACGAGCCGATCACCGAACGCGCCGCGGTAGACCTCGAGGAAGCGCTCGTACTCCTCGATCGTGCCGGCCGACGTGAGGTCGCCCTTCGCCACCACCGCCCCGGGATCGAGCGCCGAGATCTCCTCGATGGCGGCGCCGTTCATCGTCTCGGGGTACGGCGGCTCCCCCGGGAAGGCCGAGAACGTGGCCCACTCGTCCACCCCGTCGACGTGGCCCGCCACGGTCTCGCCGAAGTGCACGTCGTTCACCGTCGCGACGGTGCTCAGCAGCTCGCCCCGGCGCGGCAGCGTGCGCACCACCCGGTCACCGAGGTCGACATCGGTGTCGGGTGGGAGGCCGTCCCACACCTGCCGGTCCGCTCCCCGGAACACCACGATCTCATCGTCCGCGACCGACATGACCTCAGGGCGGGGCGAGTTGTCACCGGTGGCGTTCACGGGCCGAGGTTAGAGCCGACCGGGTCGCAGCGATGCGTCGCATCGCCTGCGCCGCGGACGGCGACGGTGACCGCTGGGAGATGTCAGGGCCGAGCGCGACGCGCGGGGACCGGGCGGGTCCACCAGCGACCGGAGAAGCGCCAGCGCGGGACCGCCGGACGGGCCTCCTCGACCGCTGCGCCACGGGGCAGCCCGACCTCGATGGCCGCGATGATCGCCGCGGCCTCCTCGTCGGACGGCGTGGGGTGGATCGATGCGACCGAGGTCGCGGTCGGCTCCACCATCAGAGCGGCATGTTCCCGTGCTTGCGGTGCGGCAGCTCCTCGCGCTTCGAGCGGAGGACCTCGAGACCGGCGATCAGCTTGATGCGGGTCTCGGCAGGATCGATGACGTCGTCCACGTAGCCGCGGTCGGTCGCCTCCCACGGGTTGAGGTAGGTCTCCTCGTACTCCTCGATCAGCTCGGCGCGCTTGGCGACCGGGTCGTCGGACTCGGCCATGGTGCGGCGGTGCACGATCTCGACGGCGCCGCTGGCGCCCATCACCGCGAGCTCGGCGGACGGCCACGCGAAGCAGAGGTCGGAGCCGATGGACTTCGAGTCCATCACCACGTACGCACCGCCGTAGGCCTTGCGCGTGATGACCGAGATGCGGGGCACGGTCGCCTCGCAATAGGCGTAGAGCAGCTTCGCGCCGTGGCGGATGATGCCGTTGTGCTCCTGGTCGACACCGGGGAGGAAGCCGGGCACGTCGACGAAGGTCACCAGCGGGATGTTGAACGCGTCGCAGGTCCGCACGAAGCGGGCGGCCTTCGACGAGGACTCGATGTCGAGCACACCGGCGTACATGGCGGGCTGGTTGCCGACGACGCCGACGGTGTGGCCACCGAGGCGGGCGAAGCCGCAGATGATCGAGCCGGCCCACGTGGCGCCGTACTCGAAGAAGTCGCCGTCGTCGGCGACCGCACGGACGACGTCACGCATGTCGTAGGGCTGGTTCGCCGAGTCGGGGAGGATGTCGTAGAGCTCCTCGCAGCGACGGTCCTCGGGGTCGTCGGACGGCTCGAACGGTGCCTCGTCGAGGTTGTTCGACGGCAGGAAGCCCATCAGGTAGCGCACGTCGTCGAGCGCTGCCTTGTCGTCGGCCGAGATGAACTGCGCGACACCAGAGGTGCCGGTGTGCACACGTGCACCGCCGAGGTCCTGCTGCGAGACGTCCTCGCCGGTGACCTGCTTCACGACGTCGGGACCCGTGATGAACATGTACGAGGTCTCGTCGACCATGAACACGAAGTCGGTCATCACCGGGCTGTAGACGGCGCCACCGGCGCACGGGCCCATGATCACCGAGATCTGCGGCGTGACACCCGAGGCCTTGACGTTGCGGTAGAAGATGCCGCCGTAGCTGGCGAGCGAGACGACGCCCTCCTGGATGCGGGCACCGGCACCGTCGTTGAGACCGATGACGGGCGCACCGACCTTCATCGCCAGGTCCATGAGCTTCATGATCTTCTCGGCGAACACCCCGCCGAGCGCTCCGCCGTAGACGGTGAAGTCCTGGCTGAAGACGAAGACCTTGCGGCCGTCGATCGTGCCCCAGCCGGTGATGACGCCGTCGCCGTAGGGACGGTCCGGCAGCGCATCGCCGGCACGGTGCCGCGCCAGCATGTCGAGCTCGTGGAACGAGCCGTCGTCGAGCAGGTACTCGACCCGCTCGCGGGCGAGCATCTTTCCTCGTTCGTGCTGGCGGGCGATCGAACGCTCCGAGCCCGGCTGAAGTGCAAGTTCGCGGCGCTCGAGGAGGTCCTCGACCCGTTCCCGAATGGGGTGTTCCATGGGAGGGAAAGGTACCTGTGAGCCCCGTTCGCGCCCAAAAGGCCTCGACCTCGACCCGGAGCGGCCGACGGGATCACGGTGACGACCTCGACGACCGAGGCTCCCGGATCGGAGCGCCCCAACACACTCGCGATCACCGCTGCCGTGCTCGGCGGCCTCGGCGCGGTGTGCGCGCTGAGCGTCGTGTGGTTCTTCGTCGCCGTCCCGCTCGGCATCGCGGCGATCGCCTGCGCCCTCGTCGACCGCCGACACCGTCGCAACGCGGACGAGCCGACCTCGGGGATCTCGACCGTCGGGCTCGTGCTCGGCGTGGCAGTGTTGCCCATGGCCCTCGGCGCGTTCCTCGTGATCCCACGTGTGGAGCACGTCGCCGAACGCGCCGCACGAGCGCTGCAGGGCGGCGTGCAGGCCGACCTCCACAGCCTGGAGCGGACGACCAACCACAACGTCGACTCCCTCGACAGCACACTGACCGAGCTCGTCAACGAGACCGACCGGACACTGAGCCGCGACGCCCAGGAGCTCGAACGGTCGACGTCCGAGGACCTCGCCTCGCTCGAGCAGCAGCTCAACAGCTCGCTCGAGGAGTTCGACCGCACGACGACGAAGGAGCTCGAGGAGCTCGAGACGTCGCTGCGACGCGACGTCGAGCTCGAGGACAACCGCGCCGCCTCGGTCCAGACCGACCTGCGAGCGGACGTCGACGCGCTGATCGCCGAGATCAACGAGCTCCGACAGCTCTACGAAGCGCAGCGCAGCGAGAAGTGACCGCCCGCGGATGACCGACGCGTCCCCGCCACCGGCACGCCGACGCATCGCGGTGTACTGCGCGTCGCGCGTCGGTGAGGACCCTCGATTCGCCGAGGCCGCCGACGCGATCGGCGCAGCCATCGCGTCGAGGGGTCTCGACGTCGTCTACGGCGGTGCACGGATCGGCCTGATGGGTCGGATGGCGGACGCGGCACTCGCCGGGGGGTCGCACGTGATCGGCGTGCTCTCCGACGAGCTCGCCGACCGCGAGATCGCGCACGAGGGGCTCTCGGAGCTGCGCAGCGTCGCCGACATCACGACCCGCAAGGCGATGATGTTCGAGCTCGCCGATGCCTACGTCGCACTTCCCGGTGGGATCGGCACGCTGGACGAGCTGTTCGAGGTGGTCTGCTTCGGGTATCTCGGCATCCACTCGCGACCCGTCGGGCTCCTGAACGTCGCCGGCTATTACGACCACCTGCTGGGCTTCCTGGAGCACACCGTGTCGGTGGGTCTGGCCAAGGAGCGGGTGCGCTCCGAGCTGGTGGTGTCGGAGGATCCGGCGGAGCTGATCGCCACGTTGGCCGACCGCGTCGCGGTGCCCGGGTTGTAGACCGGTGCAAGAGGTGTAGAACTGAGCGGTGCGGCTACCCGTGATGCCCCCTGTGCGCCCGATGCTGGCGAAGGCGTCGCGGGAGCTCCCCCTCGGCGAGTTCCTCTACGAGCCGAAGTGGGACGGGTTCCGCTGCATCGTGTTCAAGGACGGCGACGAGATCGAGCTCGGCAGCCGGAACCAGAAGCCCTTCACCCGCTACTTCCCCGAGCTGCTCGCTCCGCTGCGTGACCAGCTGCCGTCCCGTTGCGTCATCGACGGTGAGCTCGTCGTGCCGACGTCCGAGGGCCTCGACTTCGACCTGCTCGGCCAACGCATCCATCCCGCCGACTCGAGGGTGCAGAAGCTCGCCGTCGAGACCCCGGCCAGCTTCGTCGCGTTCGACATCCTCGCCCTCGACGGCAAGGACCTGCGGGACGAGCCGTTCCGCGAACGGCGCGAGACCCTGGCCGCGGCGTTGCACGGCGTCGCCGCACCGATCCACGTGACCCCGGCTTCGAGCGACCCGGCGATCGCCCAGGACTGGTTCGAGCGCTTCGAGGGATCCGGGTTCGACGGCGTGATGGCGAAGGCGCTCGACGGCACCTATGTCGAGGACAAGCGGGTGCAGCTGAAGGTGAAGCACCACCGCACCGCGGACTGCGTCGTCGCCGGGTACCGCTTCCACAAGGAGGACGGCATCGGGTCGCTCCTGTTGGGGCTGTTCGACTCGCCCGAGGTCGGCGAACCCCGGCTGCACCACGTCGGCGTGTGCAGCGCGTTCGCCGCGTCGCGGCGCCGGACGCTCGTGGGCGAGCTCGCCGCGTTCGAGGACGGCGGCGCGGACGGTCACCCGTGGATCACCCCCGCCCACGACGTCGATGCCGGCGGCGTGCGCATGCCGGGCGGGCAGAGCCGGTGGTCGGCCGGCAAGGACGCCGACTGGATCCCGATCCGTTGCGAGCTGGTCGCCGAGGTGACCTACGAGAACTTCACCGCGGGCAGGTTCCGCCACCCCGCCAGGTTCGTGCGGTGGCGCCCCGACAAGACCCCGGAGTCGTGCACGTACGACCAGGTCGACCAGCCGCCGCCGATCGAGTTCACCGAGATCTTCGACGAGGTCAGCCCCGGCAGCTGAGCGGCGCCGCAGGGCGGTCAGCCCAGGGAACCCGCCAGCCGCTCCGCCTTGCGGAGCACATCGTTGCAGTCCAGTCGATCGCACCAGGTGGCCAGCTCGTCGGTGGGTCCGTCCCAGCGCCACTCGTCGACGGTGCCGACGTCGAGATCGGTCACGAGGGTCGCCAGGCGCTTGAAGAGCAGCGCGTCGTCGTAGTGCTCCGACAGGGTCGCCGCGAGCTTCGCCGCCCCGCGCACGCCGGTGACGTCCCACTGCCCCGGCGCGTGGGGGATGTCCTCGAGGCGGACGTAGGACCGAAGGACCGCTCCGGCGGTCTTCGCCCCCCAGCCGGCCAGCCCGGGGAACCCGTCCGCGGTGTCGCCGACGAGCGCGAGCCAGTCGGGGATCGACACCGGCGGCACCCCGTACTTCTCGAGCACCGCGTCGGCGTCGCGGAACTGCCCGGCACGACGGTCGAACTGGACGACCTTGCCACCGACGCACTGCGCGAGGTCCTTGTCGGGCGTGCAGATGATCGCCCGCTCGACGCGGTCGTCCTGGGCCGCGTGCAGGGCCGCGGCGCCGAGCGCGTCGTCGGCCTCGACCTCGACCATCGGCCACACCGTGACGCCGAGCGCTCGCAGCGCGTCCTCGAGCCACGGGAACTGCGCGTGCAGGTCGGGGTCGATGCCCTCTCCGGTCTTGTAGCCGGGCCAGAGGTCGTTGCGGAACGACGTGATGACGTGGTCGGTGGCGACGCCGAGGTGGGTCGCGCCGTCGTCGAGCATCGCGACCATGGAGCGCATCACGCCGCGCACCGCGCCGACCTGCTCCCCCTTGGCGTTCTCGTGCCCACCCCCGGGTGAGTAGAAGTAGCGGAAGAGCTCGTAGGTGCCGTCGACCAGGTGGACCTGCATGCGAGGAGCTTGTCACAGACCCGGACCGAGGGGACGGGCCCGCCGTGGGTGCATCAGGAGCACGGGGTCGCTCGGCCCAGGGGCTAAAACACGTGCATCTCGCGACCGACCGACATCGATGACGCCGCATCGACCGCTCCGCCCCCGTCGGATTCGACGACCGCCTCGGGTCTGCCCTCTGC
>JAFAFN010000188.1 GCA_023423475.1 Actinomycetes bacterium
TCCGTTCAGTCTTAATTGAACTTTTTGTTCTATTTAGCCCGCACTTCGCCAATACTTTTTCGTTATATGCAATCCCTGAACGCCACCGCACATTCAAGCACATTTGGTTTTCCATATGCACAAAGCCGACACACAAAAACCAAAAGAGCTTGAATTTCCCTCTACGCTCTGACTGACATTACTTCGACAACAAATCATAAGTCTGACTTGGAGGAAACAACATACTCAAAGCATTTGGCTTTATCTTAAATATTGGACCTTTCTCAACAACTTTACCAACAGGAGTACGTTTTATCAAATGGTCAAGCGTAATAATTCCCTGTTCCAACAAAATATCAAATTGCGACACAATCGGCTTTTTGGTATGTTCGACTGACTTATAAATGAAATGCTCTTTGTTGTCAATTATCAAAGTATCGGTTGCAACCCAAAAAGTTTCGCTGTGTTTTTCAAGTAAACGATTGTGTAAGGTTTCTAATCCCCAAACAACAAAATCGCCAACCGTAGCTTTATCAGAATTTTCAATTAACTGACGAACATCTGTATCTAATTTCAGCTTCAGACCTTGCGAATTTCGAACGATTGAAGAAACCGTGCAATACAATTTAAAATCTTCACCACGTTGATAACCAAACTCATTCAGAATTTCAGCAGAACTTTTAAATTTACTAGCAGACCAATCTGGAACTTGTGCAAACAGGTTTTTTCGATTTCCTTTTTTATCTCTGAAAGATTTTAATTCAATTCCTTTGTAATCTGGCTGTTTTGATGAATTGATGTCAATTCCTAAAAGCGTTTCCAGCGTTCTACCAATTGCGGTGTCAGCTTGTAACATTGCAGGAACAGCACCTTGCAAACTAATTTTCCTCAACAACATTAGTAATTCATCTGCGACTTCTCTTGACAAAGAATTGATTTCGTTCACCAATTCTTTCAAAGGATTATTTACAATTCCATTGATTAATTTTTCAAAATCAAGTTGTGTAACATTGACAACATACAAGTCATTTTCAAAAGAAATAATTGCTAAAATATCATTTGCTTTGGAGTAAGCACCCAAACCTTTGAACCAAATTCGAGGGTCGCCTTTTTTGGTATTTGGTCGGTACAATGAAGCTACGGATTGTATTAATCCGTCTGAATTAATCAAATACGAATTGATTTGAACTTTACTTTCTTGACCTTGATTTTGAAGCTCATAATCGTGAATGTTTCTATCTTTCAGATAAGCTCGAACAGAACCAGTCGCATCCATAATTGATTTTTCAAGTCCTGTTTTTGTTGGTTCAATTAGAGTTACTTCAACCGATTTTTCTGTTAATAGTTTTATACGGTCAATTTCTACTTTGGTTAATTGCCTCATCTTTAATCAATATTTTTTAAAATTTCTAATGCAACTGCTCTCGCCATTAAAGGCGGAACAGCATTACCTACCAAAGTAAATTGCGGAACTTCATACTTTCTTTTATTTCCACCTGTTGAACGTTTCCCTTGAAAAACAAAACTATCATCAAAAGACTGCAAACGAGCCATTTCACGAACAGTTAATGCTCTTGGACTCGAATAGTGAACATAATCATCTGGAATTGTCATTACAGTTGGGCTTAATCCGTCAGCTTTTAAAACATTGTAATTCCTTTTTTCGGAACTTAATCCCATCTTTTTTAATTCTTCTTTCGCTTCATCGTAATTTCCTGCATTCAAAATAACATCTAATCGCTTTATAACGTCATCATTTTGTTTACTTGTTTTATGATTTTGCAAAGGTGCCACAACGTGCGTTAGAACATTTTCCAACTCTTCAAAATTTCGGACATAAAAAGGATTTTTAGCATTAGAAAATCTGCCGTTTAACCTACCTTTTTTTGACCATTCTGCATACGTTAAACCATTTTTTGTATTCGGTTTTCCATCAATAGAACGTTTTTTTATTAAAGCTTTCATTTGCTCAGTCGTTCCATTATATTTTGCCTTTAAATCAATATTTTCATAATTAAACTTCTCATCATCATTACCTACAAAATCCAAATCATAAAGAGCCTCAAAAACAGTAACTTTTTCGTCTTTGGAAACCGTCGCAGGAACTGTTCTAATTAGTTTTTGGTCTTTTCTACATCCAATAAACAAAACCCTTTCGCGATTTTGCGGAACACCATAATCAGAAGCCAAAGCAACAAAAGGTTGGTCAATGTTATACAATCGGATATGAGCTAAAATCTCGTTTAGTTCCTCATCTTTTTTCTGCTTTTTAGCAAAATCGGTTAAACCTTGTACACATTCATCAAAAGAATAATTATAAATCTCTAAAGCCAAAATAATATCGGCAATTTCAATTTTGAAAGTAGATGCAGGATTGAGCTTTTGGAAAGCATTATGTACTTCTTCAATAATATTATTCGGTTCAATTGACACTAAAAAATCATCGAATTTTGGAGCGAAAAAATCATTATCCAAATCATTATGATTTTTCTCTTGAATAACTTTCTTTCTTATGTAAGCCAATTCCTTCGCTCTCTTTAACAGATTAAATCCGTGGCGAATCGTTGCAAAATTTATATCAGTTTTACTGGTTTTGTAATCTGCAATTTTTGGTGCAAGAACTCGAAATTTGTTTTCAATATTCTGAATATAACTTTCCCGAATAGTATATAATTCTTTATCTACTGATTTTTCAAAATTTAATCTTTGCAAATAACAATCGAGTATAAATTGATTTTCGGAACTAGACTTTTTAAGGTTGGCTACGAAGTGAATTAATTGATGAAACTCTTTTAAGTCAATAATAGAACGGATTTCCTGCAAAATCATTTCTTTGATTTTTCCACCATCTTTTGTCAAAATTCCTTTTACGTTTTCCATCACAAAATACTTTGGACGAAGCAATTTTATGACATTTAGGTAATGAGCAAACAAATCATCTTTTTTATCGAACTTTTTTCGTTTTCCCGCCAAACTAAAACTCTGACAAGGTGGTCCGCCACAAACGACATCAATAGTTTGACCTTTCACTTTTTTTAATAGATTATCAATAAAATCAGGTTCAGTAATATCTTGACGTAAAAATTCAGCATCCATTCCTAATTGATAATTGTAACGAGCCAGATGTGTCAATTCGCAATTTTCATTGATGTCACTACCTAAACGAAAATCATAAAACTTGTTTCCATATTCGGCTTGTAAAAAACCTTCACTAAAGCCACCCGCACCAGCAAATAAATCTAAAAATGTTACTTTTTGCATTGTTTCATATCCTGCAGCATCTTCACAAACCATTGAAACATCTGTATTTTGTTTTCGACTATTTACCAATGACAAAATTTTTTCTTTAACTTTTTTGTCAGTAAATTGACTGTGTGGTTCAGTTTCAAAATGCTTTTCGACTTCTTGCTTCAGAAACAACAAAAATTTATTAATTGATTTGTTTGTGTATTCGGTTTCTTTGACGAGTTGATTTTTGGCATCCCAATCTTTTCGTAAAACCTTTTCACCAGTTGCAACTTTAACTTGGACATCTTTTTGTTTTATCCTCAGATGAATTGGACAAAATCCAGACTTATCTGGAGTATCTAAATAAAATCTTACATTTACCATATCACGGACATTTTTACGGACACGGACAAATTTACGGACAAATTTCAATTAGACAAGAAAAACTTACACAAATTAACACCAAAACTAAAGCAAGCACATTTGCAATTCGCAAAAGCCAACCGCACAAACCCAAAATTGCAAAAGAGCTTGCTTTTCCAACGCTCAACAATGAGAACAAGAAAAGGGACTGCATATAACAAGGGTTTGGCGAAATGGCGGGTTAAGTGCTAAATTCAACGCCAGTAATTCTATCACCGCATAAGCCATTTTATTTCCTTTTTTTGTAATTTAGCAAATAAAAATGGCTTATGCTACTGTTGTGCAAAATTGAAAGTCTGTACTTCGATTTCCGCCACTATCGCCAAGCCCAGAACCGTTATCTGCAATCCTATGAAACAGCGTGTCAGAAGACTTTTTCCATTTTTTTTAGTTTTAATTCTTATTTCTTGCAATGGACAAGAATACAAAAATGTCAAAAGAATAAATGGAGAAAATTCTTGGGGATATGTTGATGAGAGTGGGAAAGAAATAATCCCTCTTGGTATTTATGAATTTCTAAATCCAATCGATGAAGGGAATATGATTTTAGCGAAAAAAAATGGAAAAGATGGTTATATTGATATTCATCAAAAAATATTAATTCCGTTTGAATATGATGATATTGGTGTTTTTTCTGATAATGGAATCGCACCAGCAAAGAAAGTAGGAAAATGGGGAGGATTGGATAGAAAAGGAAATATGATTATTCCGTTTATTTATGATGAATTAGGATATTTTTACAAATCCAATTTAGCCATTATTAAAAAAAATGGAAAATATGGATTTATAGATGGAAAAGGAAAAATAATAATTCCCACATTGTATGACAATGCTAATCAAACAATGTCTGATAATGTAGTAATTGCATCTCAAAAAGGGAAATGGGCTTTTTTCAACAATCAAGGAAAGCAATTAACAGATTTTATTTATGATGAAATCAAAAATGACTATATAAATGACGATAAAGAAGATACTTATTTTAAAGGAGGAGTTGCAATTGCAATTAAAAACAACAAGCCTTATTTTTTAGATCGAAACTTAAAAGAGATAAAAACCTCAGAAGTATATAGTAATGCAGAACCATTTACTGATAAGGGGTTTTCAATTGTTGAAAAAAATGAAAAATTTGGAATAATTTCTAACGACGGAAAAGTAATCCTTCCAACAATCTATGAAAGTATTGAACATCCTCAACAATATTCTAACAAACTTGAAATTTTTGCTGTAAAGAAAAATAATAAATTTCAAATTTTCAATTCAGATTTTAAACCAATTACTAATTCAGATATTTCAGATTATAATTGGATAAAATTCAAAGATAACAATAAAGCAATTGATGCTCTGATTTTAAGAAATCAGAAAGAAAAGAATGGTATTATTACTATTACTGATGGACAAAATTTAATTCCTTTTCAATACGATGATTTAAATCCTATCGATTATGAAACTTTTATAGTTAAAAAGGGAAATACGTTTGGGGTGATTAATAATGACAACAAAACTTTAATACCCATCAATTACACAGAAATATACCCTACAGATAAACATTTTTTAATTAAAAATTCGAAAGAAAATTTATTACTTGATAAGAAATTTAAATCCGTACTAAAAAATAAGTATCAAGATTTAGAACCTATCTTTTACGACGAAGATAACAAGTATATTGCAAAAAAGAATGGTAAGTATGGAATTATTGACTTAAAAGAAATGAATATTGTTCCATTTAACTATGACGAAATTTCTAATTGGGTTGAATATGGACCAAAAGCACATTTCGTTACTGAAAATGGTAAAAAGGGATTAATTTCGTATGACGGAAAAATTCTTATTCCTGCTGAATTTGAATCCTTATCTTACATTTCAGATGATTATATTATTGTATCAAAAGCCAAAAAATATGGAATAATAGATATTAGAAACAAAGTAATTATTCCAATTAATTATGACAAAGTTTTTGTTGATTGGTACCAAGCGAGAATCAAAAATGAAATTCCTGATATTTATGTTTTAAAAAATGGTATTTATTCAATAATAGACAAAGAAAACAAAATCATTAGGTCTAATATATCCAAAAAAATAATAGATGATAAATTTAATATGCACAGATAAAAAAGGACTGCAGATAACATTGTATTGGCAAAATGCGGGGTTAAAGGGCAAGTTGAACTATTTGTAAAATTTATCCGCCGCTGCTTTTTCGTATTATTATTTTTTGTAATTTAACAATCCGAAAAAAGCATCGGCTACGTTTAGTCTAAATTGAACTTTTCGTTCCATTTAGCCCGCACTTCGCCAATACTTTTTCCGTTATATGAAAGCGCTCCGAAGGAAACTTAAGTTATAAATTCAAAATTTCTCTTTCTTTTCTTTCTAAAATTATGGAGAAAAACTAATCAAAAAATAGATTCTGTTCTACTCTAT
>JAFAFN010000228.1 GCA_023423475.1 Actinomycetes bacterium
CCTGCCGGGGCTGAGGACCACGGGCGGTGTGCAATGGATGGGCTTCCGCCCCTCGCTGCCCGACAGCCTTCCGGCGCTTGGCCTCTCCCGCACCAGCCGCAACGTGATCCATGCCTTCGGCCACGGCCATCTGGGCCTGACGCAGTCGCCCGCCACCGCGCGGCTGGTCGCCGACCTGCTGACCGGCGCGCCCGCACCCATCGACCTGACCTCCTTCGACCCCGCACGTTTCCAAAGGCGATCATGACGCAATACATCTTTCCCTGCATCGACCGTCACACCTGCGGCAATCCCGTCCGCCTCGTCACCGGCGGCGCGCCGCGGCTGGAGGGTGCGACCATGCTGGAAAAACGCGCCCATTTCCTGCGCGACTTCGACTGGATCCGCACCGGCCTGATGTTCGAGCCGCGCGGCCATGACATGATGTCGGGCTCGATCCTGTATCCTCCCACGCGGCCCGACTGCGACGTGGCGGTGCTTTATATCGAGACCTCGGGCTGTCTGCCCATGTGCGGCCACGGCACCATCGGCACCATCACCATGGGGATCGAGAACGGGCTGATCGTCCCCCGCACGCCCGGCCGCCTGTCCATCGAGACCCCGGCGGGCAAGGTGGACATCGAATACCGGCAGGAGGGCCGCCATGTCGAGGAGGTCCGGCTGACCAACGTGCCCGGCTTCCTTTACGCCGAGGGCCTGACGGCCGAGGTCGAGGGCCTGGGCGAGATCGTCGTGGACGTGGCCTATGGCGGCAATTTCTATGCCATCGTCGAACCGCAGAAGAATTTCCGCGACATGGCCGACCATACGGCGGGCGAGTTGATCGGCTGGTCGCTGACGCTGCGCGCGGCGCTGAACCAGAAATACGAGTTCGTCCATCCCGAGCATCCGCAGATCAACGGGCTGAGCCATATCCAGTGGACCGGCGCGCCGACCGTGCCCGG
The DNA here is from genome assembly GCA_023423475.1 of Actinomycetes bacterium. Classification (GTDB taxonomy): domain Bacteria; phylum Actinomycetota; class Acidimicrobiia; order Acidimicrobiales; family Microtrichaceae; genus JAFAFN01. The sequence continues at coordinate 945 of JAFAFN010000228.1, forward strand.
TGCCCATGCCCGCAACGCCGTCTTCTATGGCGACAAGGCCATCGACCGCAGTCCCTGCGGCACCGGCACCTCGGCCCGGATGGCGCAGCTTGCGGCCAGGGGCAGGCTGGGGGTCGGCGACGAGTTCTGGCACGAGTCGATCATCGGCTCGATCTTCAAGGGCCGGGTCGAGGCCGCCGCGACCGTGGCGGGCCGTGACGCCATCATCCCCTCGATCGCCGGATGGGCGCGCCAGACCGGGCTGAACACGATTTTCATCGATGCCGAGCGCGACCCCTTCGCCCATGGCTTCGTGGTGAAGTGAGCGCGTGACGGCGCGCTGAAACCGACGCGCGACGGCGCGATCAGACCTGCGCGCCACGGCGCGATGCAAACGAAAGACCGACGTCCTGACCGCTGGCCGGGGCGCATGAGAAAGCATGGGATCGGCCGCCGCGGGCCGCTTCCCGAAGACCACTCACGCCCAAGAGGTGCCCTCCATGCCACGACATCCAAGCCCCTCCGCCCCGCCAGGCAGATGGTCCCCGCTGATCCGCGCGTCCGAGGGCCTGCTGGTCGTCGAGCGCCGTGCCGTCGCAACGCTGATGGCGCTGCTCAGCGGCGCGATCCTGCTGAACGTGGTCACCCGCTACCTGGGGATGCCGCTTTACTGGATCGATGAGCTTGCGGTCTATTGCATGGTCTGGCTGACCTTCATCGGCGCCTCGACGATGACGCGGCTGCGGCTGGACTTTGCCGTGACGATGCTGACCGAGCGGCTGTCGCCCGGCGCGGCGCGGGTGGCCAGGGTAGTGGCGACCATCGTCGTCGTCCTGTTCGGCATCGGCCTTGCCGTGATGTGCTGGCTCTGGTTCGAACCCCTGGGCATCGCGCGTGCGGGTTTCGACGCTCGCGAATTCGCCGGCCAGACCTTCAACTTCATCTATACCGAGCGCACGCAAACCCTGAACTGGTCGACCTGGGTCCTGTATCTGATCCTGCCGATCTTTGCCCTGACGATGACCCTCCATGGTATCGCCAACCTGCTGGAAGACGTGGGCGCGGTCCCCAGGGTCCAGCGCGCGACGATGATCAACGCCGAGGAGGCGGTGAACTGATGCTGACCTCAACCGCCTTTCTGGTCGTGATGCTGGTGGGCGTGCCCATCGGCCTGTGCCTCTGCGTCGCGGCCATCGTCTATGTGCTGGCCAGCGGCAACATGGTGCTGTTCCAAAGCTATCCCTTGCAGATGTTCAACGCGGTGGACAGCTATGGCCTGATCGCCATCCCGCTGTTCGTCCTGATCGGAGAGATCATGAACGCGGGCGGCATCACCAAGAAGATCGTCGACATGGCCATGGCCTTCGTCGGCTCGCTGCGCGGCGGGCTGGCCTATGTCAACGCCATCGCGAACATGTTCGTGGCCTCGATCCTCGGCTCCGCCACGGCGCAGGTGGCGATCATGTCGCAGATCATGGTCCCCGAGATGGAGAAAAAGGGCTACGACAAGGACTTCTCTGCCGGGCTGACCGCCTATGGCGGGATGCTGGGGTCGATCATGCCGCCCTCGGTCATGTTCGTGGTCTACAGCGTCATGGCGCAGGTCTCGGTGTCGGACATGCTGATGGCGGGGCTGGTGCCGGGGCTGATCCTGACCGCGCTGTTCTGCGTGGTGATCGCCATCATCGGCCATTACCAGAAATTCCCGCGCAGCGAGCCGCAGACATTCAAGCAGCGCGCCGCCACGGTCTGGGCGGCGGTGCCGTCGCTGTCGATCCCCATCGTCATCGTCGGCTCGATCTTTTCGGGTCTTGCCAGCGCGACCGAGGCCGGTGCCGTCGGCGCGGTGATGTCGCTGCTCATCGGCCGCTTCTGGACGAGGCGGCTGCGTTTCTCGGACATGCCGGCGATCATGACCCGGGCGGGGCTTTACTCGGCCATCGTGCTGTTCCTGGTCGTGGCGGCGGGGGTGCTGTCCTGGATCCTCGTGTTCGGGCGCGTCCCGCAAGAGGTCGCCGGCTGGATCCAGACCGTGGCCAAGGACCCGGTGACCTTCATGCTGCTGGCCAACGTGATCCTGCTGGTGATCGGCACGGTGATCGACGGCATTCCCGGCCTGATCATGACGGTTCCGATCCTGCTGCCGATCGCCACCGAGGTCTATGGCATCGACCCGCATCATTTCGGCGTCGTCGTGGTGATCAACCTGGTGCTGGGGCTGCTGTCGCCGCCGGTCGGCCTGTGCTTCTTCGTCGCCGCCGCCGCGACGGGGGCCAATCCCGGGCGGATGTTCATGGTGACCATGCCGTTCTTCCTGATCACCTGCGCCCTTCTGGTGATCCTGTCGGTGTTCCCGGCCATCTCGCTGATCTTCATCGGATAAAACCCAACCAACAGAGGAGCGTTGCAATGATCAAGATTTCCCGCCGCCAGCTTGTCGCCGGGGCTGCGGCCCTGCCTTTCGCGGCCCCGCTGGTGGCCCGCGCGCAATCGACCCAGTTGCGCCTTGGCCTGATCACCCCGGTCGGCCATTCGTGGAACGACGCGGCGCTGCGCCTGGCCGAGCGCCTTGCCCAGCAAAGCGACGGCCGCCTGACGATGACCGTCTTCCATTCCGGCCAGCTGGGCAACGAGCCTGCGATGATGCAGCAGCTGCAATCGGGGGCGCTGGACATGGGCATCATCCAGGCCGCCGAACTGGGCTCTCGCGTCGAGCATATCGCGGCGATCAATGCGCCCTATCTGGTGCGCTCGACCGATGCCGTGGCCAGGCTGGTCCGCCACCCGGACGTGCTGAAGCTGTTCGACGTGCTGCCCCGGCAGACCGGCACCATCGGCCTTGGCTGGGCCATCACCGGCATGCGCACGGTGTTTTCGGTCAAGCCCATCGACAGCATCGCCGGCCTGAACGGCATGAAGCTGCGCATCAACCCGACGCCGGTCTATCGCGACTTCTACCAGCTGCTGGGCTCGGCGCCGACGCCGATTCCGACGCCGCAGGTCTTCGACGCCATGTCGAACGGTCAGGTCGACGGGCTGGAGGCCGATATCGAGTTCTCGTGGAACCAGCGCTTCGACAAGGTGGCAAAGTCCATCCTGCGCATGAACGCGGTGTTCATGCCGGCGGCCGCGGTCGCCTCGGGCCGGGTCTGGACGGCCATGCCGGAGGCTGATCGCGAGCTGATCGCCGCGGCGGTCAGGACCGTGCTGGACGAGCAGATCGACAGCCTGGCGGGCGAGGAGCCGGCGCTGATCGAGAACCTCCGCCAGACCGGGGTGCCGATGCACGAGGTCCCCCAGGAGGACACGACCGAGATCATCGCCGCCTTCGACAAGATCTGGATGCCGAAAGCGCCGGTGATCGAGCAGTTGCGCGAAATCGGCGCGGCGCTGTGAGCGGCGCCTTTTCCGCCTGAACCGGGCGGGCCGGCCTGCAACGATGCGCGCCATCCCGGCGCGCGTCGTCACCCTTCTTTCGATCTGGACGGGCGCGATGGAAACCAAGGTGACGATGACGCTTGACGAGATCTTCGCCCTCGTCCTGTCGGTGCTGACGGCAAACGGCCTGTCGCGAGACCAGGCCGAGGCCATTGCCGACATCGTCACCCGGGCCGAGGCCGACGCCTGTCGATCGCATGGCCTGTATCGGGTCGAGGGCTATGTCGCGGGCCTGCGTGCAGGGCGCGTGAACCCGACCGCGCAGCCACGGGTTCGGCGGCTGAGACCGGCCTTGCTGCAAGTCGACGGCGACAAGGGTTTTGCCCCGTTCGCGGCGAACCTTGCGCGCCCGGATCTGATTGCGGCGGCGCGCGAAAACGGCATCGCCGCGATGGCGATTGCCCGGACGCATCATTTTTCGGCCCTCTGGGCCGATCTGGAACCGCTGGTCGAGGCGGGGCTGGTGGCGTGGTGCTTCGTTGTGGGCCAATGCTCGGTCGCACCCCATGGCGGCAGCACGCCGCTGATGGGCACCAATCCCATCGGCTTCGGCTGGCCGCGGCCCGACGGCGCCCCGTTCATCTTCGATTTCGCGACAAGCGCGGCGGCGCGGGGCGATGTCGAGCTGAAACGCCTTGCGGGCGAGCCGATTCCCGCGGGCTGGGGGATCGACGCGGAGGGGCGGCCCACGCTCGACCCGGCCGAGGCCCTCTCCGGCGCGCTTCTTCCCTTTGGCGGGCACAAGGGTTCGGCGCTGTCCATGAT
>JAFAFN010000260.1 GCA_023423475.1 Actinomycetes bacterium
GGCCTGGACGTGCGCATCGGGCAACGGAGCGCCGCTGGTCAGGTCGGTGCTCTCGAGGCCCATCAGCGGGAGCCGCGGGAGCAGTTCGTAGGGATCCGGGGCGACGGGGCGTTCGATCGACATGCGGACGAACCTACTCCCCGGGGTGCCGACGATGGCTCGCGACGCACCTGGGCTCGGGCGGAGCAGGCCTCAGGCGCTGAACGGCTCGAGTCCGAGCCGGGCACGCACCTCGGGGCGTCGCAGCGGCGGGTCCACCTTGGGTGGCTGGCGTCGCTCGGGCACGTGCTCGAGCAGATGCCGCGTGATGTGGGCGATCTCGTGCGCGGCGGCGTCCATCGCCTCGACGACCTCGGGGTTCTTCGACGCACGAAGACCCGAGACCTTGCGGACGTACTGCGCGGCGGCGGCGAGCACCTCGTCGTCGGTCGCGGGAGGTTCGAGCCCGCGGAGCTCGGTGATGTTCCTGCACATGGAACCGACGGTAGACCCGACGCCCCGTGCCAGCATGGCGCGATGTCCGAGAACACGCCGTGGTGGCGCAACGCCGTCATCTATCAGGTCTATCCACGCAGCTTCGCCGACGGGAACGGCGACGGGATCGGGGACCTGATCGGCCTGCGTGCGCGACTCGGCGCCATCGTCGAGCTCGGCGTCGACGCGATCTGGCTGAGCCCCTTCTACCGATCTCCCCAGGTCGACGCCGGCTACGACGTGTCGGACCACCGCGACGTCGATCCGGTCTTCGGCTCGATCGAGGACGCCGACGCGCTGCTCGCCGAGGCCCACGAGTTCGGCCTGCGGGTGATCGTCGACCTCGTGCCGAACCACACCTCGTCGGAGCACCCGTGGTTCCGTGCCGCACTCGCCTCGCCGGACGCGCCCGAGCGGGGCCGGTACCTCTTCCGTCCCGGACGAGGCGCCGACGGCGAGCTGCCACCCAACGACTGGGACAGCCTCTTCGGCGGACCGGCGTGGGGCCGGGTCGACCACGGCGACGGGCCGCCGAGCTGGTACCTGCACCTCTTCGCCGCAGAGCAACCCGACCTCGACTGGACCGACGCCGAGGTCCGCGAGGAGTTCCTCGGCATCATCGAGTGGTGGCTCGACCGGGGTGTGGACGGCTTCCGCATCGACGTCGCCCACGGTCTGGCGAAGGACCCGGAGCTGCCCGACATCGCCGGGGCGTTCGCGACCGCCGGCATGGCGGTCGAGGGTCACCCCCACTGGGACCGCGACGAGGTCCACGACGTCTACCGGTCGTGGCGGGCGTTGTCGGATCGCTACGACGGCGACCGGGTGTTCGTCGCCGAGGCGTACCTGAAGGACCCGGCGCGCCTCGCGCGCTACCTGCGTCCCGACGAGCTGCACACCGCGTTCAACTTCGGGTTCCTGATGGCGCCGTGGGACGCCGCCGCGCTGCGTGCCGCGATCGACGAGACGCTCCGGAGCCACGACGCGGTCGGCGCGCCGGCGACCTGGGTGCTGGCCAACCACGACGTCGTGCGCGAGGTCACGCGCTACGGCGGCGGCGAGCTCGGCACCCGTCGGGCACGGGCGGCCGCGCTGCTCATGTTGTCCCTGCCCGGCTCGGCCTACGTGTACCAGGGCGAGGAGCTCGGTCTGCCCGAGGTCGAGGACCTTCCCGCCGAGCTGCGACAGGACCCCGCCTTCCACCGGACCGGCGGTGCGGATCCCGGTCGTGACGGCTGTCGCGTGCCGCTGCCGTGGGACGGCGTCACCGCCCCCTTCGGCTTCAGCGAGGTCGGCGTGCAGCCGTGGCTCCCCCAACCAGCGTCGTGGGCGACGCTCACCCGGAGCCGTCAGGTCGAGGATCCCACGTCGATGTGGCGCCTCTACCACGACGCGCTCGGACTGCGACGCGGCATCGTCGCCGCAGCACCAGGGCCGGCGCTGCGCTGGCTCGACCTCGGCCCGCAGGTGATCGCGTTCGCTCGACCGGGCGGGTTCGTCTCGGTCACGAACCTCGGAGCCGCACCCGTCGACGCCGCCGCAGCGTTGCCCGCAGGCAGCCGAGCGGTGCTGACGAGCGCACCGGCTGCCGAGGTCGGGGAGCCGACGGCGAGCACGGTCGTCGCGAGCGACGTCACCACCTGGTTCGCGGCGACACCCGGGGGCTGAGCTGCCGGCCGCGGACGAGCGCCACGACCTGCAGGGTTTGGTCGAGGTCGTTGACAGGGGAGGATCGACGCGATGTGATGGAAGTCACATCGAGGGGGTCTCCTTGTCCGGATCGCTGCGCTCAGTCCGTCGTCCGTGGGTCATCGCCTTCCTGGCGGTGGCGCTGGTGCCCCTCGCTGCCTGCGGAGGTGGCGACGACGACGGACCGGTGGCCCTGACCTGGTACATCAACCCGGACAACGGCGGACAGCGCACCCTCGCGGCGCAGTGCTCGGAGTCGTCCGACGGCGCCTACCGGATCACGACCCAGATCCTCCCCAACGAGGCGGATGCCCAGCGGGAGCAGCTCGTGCGTCGCCTGGCCGCCGGCGATTCGTCAGTCGACCTGATGAGCCTGGACCCGCCGTTCGTCGCGGAGTTCGCGAACGCCGGGTACCTGCGGGCGATCACCGACGAGAGCGACGTCGCGGAGCTCACCGACGGCGTGCTCGACGGACCGATGGAGACCGCGACCTGGGAGGGCGAGCTGGTCGCCACCCCGTTCTGGGCCAACACGCAGCTGCTCTGGTACCGGAAGTCGGTCGCCGCGGCCGCCGGTGTCGATCCGACCGCCGAGGACTTCACCTGGGAGGAGATGATCACCGCCGCGGAGTCCCAGGGCCGGAGGATCGGTGTGCAGGGCCGCCGCTACGAGGGCTACATGGTCTGGATCAACGCCCTCGTCGCATCCGGCGGCGGGCAGATCATCACCGACGCCGATCGGGGCGTCGACGCCGTGCCCACCGTCGCGTCACCCGCCGGGGACGCGGCGGCCGAGGTCGTCGGAGGTCTCGCACGGTCCAGCGCCGCACCGGCCGACATGGCGACCGCGGGCGAGGAAGAGGCCCGCTCCCTCTTCCAGGGCGACAGCGGGTCGTTCATGGTGAACTGGCCCTACGTCTACGGCGCAGCGACCGCCTCGGTCGATGACGGCTCGCTCGATGCCTCCGTGCTCGAGGACATCGGATGGGCCCGCTACCCCCGGGTCGACGCTGCGATGCCCAGCGCACCACCCCTCGGTGGGATCAACCTGGCGATCGGCGAGTTCACCGAGCACCCCGACGAGTCGCTCGCGGCGGTGAAGTGCATCACCTCGGTCGAGCACAACGCGCAGTACATGGTCGAGGCGGGCAACCCCGCCGCGCGGAGCGCGGCGTACGACGACCCCGAGGTCCGAGCGGCGTTCCCGATGGCCGACCTGATCCGCGAGTCGATCGACGAGGCGGCTCCGCGACCGATCACCCCGTACTACGGCGACGTGTCGACGTCCGTGCAACGGACCTGGCACCCCTCGGGCTCGGTACGCGCGCCGCAGACACCCGAACGCACCGACACCTACATGTCCGAGGTCCTCCACGGGGAGCGACTGCTGTGACGGCCACGACGAGCACGACCATGGACGACCCGGCACCCCCGGCACGCGAGCCGACCGGCAAGGGCTCGGACCGGCTCCGACACGAGCGTCGCCTCGGCCTCCGCCTGGCCGCGCCGGCGTTCTTCGTGATGATCCTGGTGACCGCCTACCCGCTCGGGTACGCGCTGGTGCTGTCGCTGTACCGCTACCGGCTCACCGACCCCGACGGCCGCGAGTTCGTCGGACTGCAGAACTACCTGACCGTGCTCACCGACCCCGTGTGGTGGAGCGCGGTGGTGACGACCGCGATCATCACCGTGGTCAGCGTGCTGGTCGAGCTGGTGCTCGGCTTCGGCTTCGCCTGGGTCATGTACCGCATCGTCCGCGGTCGATCCTTCATCCGCACCGCCATCCTCGTGCCGTACGGCATCATCACCGTCGTCTCGGCGTTCGTGTGGCGCTACGCCTTCCAGCTCGACTCGGGGTTCGTGAACCAGTGGTTCGGCCTCGAGGACTTCAACTGGTTCGGCGAGCGGTGGTCGAGCCTCTTCGTGATCACGCTGTCCGAGATCTGGAAGACGACGCCGTTCATCTCGCTGCTACTGCTCGCCGGTCTGGTCCAGGTACCCGAGGACATGCTCGAGGCCGCCAAGGTCGACGGAGCCAACGCTTGGCAACGCCTCTGGAAGGTGGTGCTGCCCAACATGAAGGCGGCGATCCTGGTGGCGGTGCTGTTCCGCACCCTCGACGCGTGGCGCATCTTCGACAACCCGTTCATCATGACCGGCGGAGCGAACGACACCGAGACGCTGTCGTTCCTCGCCTACCGCCAGAACGTGACGCTCGTGAACCTCGGCGCAGGCTCCGCGGTGTCGGTCCTGTTGTTCCTGACCGTCGTGGTGATCGCGTTCATCTTCATCAAGGGGTTCGGCACGGACCTCTCCCAGGTCAGGGGTGACGACGGATGAGCCGACGCACCGGCAACACCTCGAGCAACTGGTGGACGTTCTGGGGTGTGGTGATCCTGCTGTGGGCGCTGTTCCCCCTGCTCTGGATGGTGTCGCTCGCGTTCAAGAGCCCCTCGACCTTCCGGGCGGGTTCCCCGTCGTTCTTCCCCGACGAGTGGACCTGGGAGAACTTCTCGACGGTGTTCAGCGACGAGCTGTTCACCTCGGCGCTGCGCAACTCCTTCGGCATCGCGATCATCGCCACCGCCCTGTCGGTGGTCGTCGCGATGTTCGCCGCCTATGCCATCGCCCGTCTGGAGTTCCCCGGCAAGAAGCTGCTGCTGTCGATGGCGCTCGGCATCGCGATGTTCCCCCAGGCCGCACTCGTCGGCCCGCTGTTCAACATGTGGCGCGGCCTTGGCATCTACGACACCTGGATCGGGCTGATCATCCCCTACTTGACCTTCGCCCTGCCCTTGTCGATCTGGACCATGTCAGCGTTCTTCCGCCAGATCCCCTGGGAGATGGAGCAGGCAGCCCAGGTCGACGGTGCGACGCCGTGGCAGGCGTTCCGCAAGGTGATCGTCCCGCTCGCTGCGCCAGGAGTGTTCACCACGGGCATCCTCACGTTCTTCTTCTGCTGGAACGAGTTCCTGCTCGCCGCCTCGCTCACCTCGACCGACCGGGCGCGCACGGTGCCCGCGGCGCTGTCGTTCTTCACCGGCTCGTCGCAGTTCGAGTCCCCCGTCACCGCGGTGATGGCGGCATCGGTCGTCGTCACCATCCCCGTGGTGATCCTGGTGCTGGTGTTCCAGCGTCGCATCGTCGCCGGGCTCACCTCCGGAGCCGTCAAGGGCTGAGCGCCACCCCGTCAGAGAGGACCCTCATGGCCGACATCTCCATGCAGCACATCGTGAAGCGCTACGGCGACGGCTTCCCGGCCGTCAACGACATCAGCCTCGACATCGCGGACGGCGAGTTCATGATCCTCGTCGGTCCGTCCGGCTGCGGGAAGTCGACGTTGCTGCGCATGATCGTCGGGCTCGAGGACATCACGTCCGGCGACATGCTGATCGGCGGCGAACGGGTGAACGACATCGCGCCACGGGACCGCGACCTCGCCATGGTCTTCCAGAACTACGCGCTCTACCCGCACCTGACTGTGTTCGAGAACATCGCCTTTCCCCTGCGGCTGCGCAAGGGCCTCTCGGACGACGAGATCCGCTCGAAGGTGCACGAGGCCGCCGAGACGCTGGAGCTGACCGAGCACCTCGATCGCA
>JAFAFN010000363.1 GCA_023423475.1 Actinomycetes bacterium
GCACCGAGTCGACGACCTCGGCACCAGCGGCCACGACGGCGCCGGGGCCCACGAAGGACCGGCTGATCTTGGCGTCGACATCGACCCGGGCGGACGGGTCGACACCCGCTTCGAACGAGCCACGAACGCCGTCGAGCAGGTCGAGGTGCGCCTGGAGGTAGGCCTCCGGGGTGCCGGCATCGATCCAGTAGCTGTCGGACTGCACGCCGTAGAGCGTGCCGGCCTCGACCAGGGCGGGGAACACCTCTCGCTCGATCGAGACCTTGCGGTCGGTGGCGATGGTCGAGAGCACGGACGGCTCGAGCACGTAGGTCCCCGCGTTGATCCAGTTGCTCGGCGCGGTGCCCGGCGCGGGCTTCTCGATGAACGCCTCGACCCGACCGTTCGCGTCGATCGGGACGACGCCGAAGCGGGAGGGATCCTCGACCGGCGTCAGCGCGATGGTCGCCTCGCCCCCCAGCGCCGCGTGGCGCTCCCACAGGTCCGCGATGTCGAGATCGGTGAGCACGTCGCCGTTGACGGCGATCACACGCTCGTCGACACCGGCGTAGTCCGCTGCGAAGCGGATGGCGCCCGCCGTGTCGAGCGGTTCGGGCTCGACGGCGTAGACCAGGCTCACCCCGGCGCACTCGCCGTCGGGGAACTCGGTGCGGAACGCATCGGGCTGGTAGCCGAGGGACAGCACGACCTCGTCGACGCCGAACCCGCCGAGCTTGGCCACGACGCGCTCGAGCATGGTGACGTCACCGACCGGCAGCATCTGCTTCGGTGCGGCAAGGGTCAGTGGACGCAGGCGGGTACCGAACCCGCCCACCAGGACGATGGCCTTCATCCGGGGTCAGCCAGCGCCGGCAGCGGTGGTGGTCGGCGCGACGGTGGTGGTCGGCGCGTCGCCCTCGGCCGGAGCGACCGTGGTCGTCGACTCGCCACCCTCGAGGGGCGTGGTGGTCGTGAAGTCGGTAGATCCCGGCTCGGAGTTGCTGCCGGGCTCCATGTCGCTCGGCGCGGCGAGCTCGGACATCGACGGCGGGAGCTTCGGCTCGGCGCCCTCCGGCTGGAAGGCCAGCACGTAGGCCTCGCCGTCCTTGCGGAAGCGGGTCTCGTTGATGTTCTCGGTGATGATCTTGGGCTCGGTGCTCTCGGTCGCCTGCGGCGGCCAGACGTAGAGCATGACCTGACCCGGCACCTTCTTGCCGTCCTCGTCCTCGCAGTCGTCGCCGTTCTTGTAGGTCGTGCCGTCGGGGAGCGTGAACTCGCCGTCGCCGACCTCGAGGCCGATCTGCTTGGCGAACACGCCGAAGGTGGCGTTGTCGCCCGAGCTCGCGGTCAACCACGGGTGGATGTGGATCAGGCCGTCCTGGTGGGTGTGGATGCCGGCGGTGTCGGGGCCGTCGTCGGAAGGGTTGGGCTGGAACTCGCCGCAGATGTCGATACCGAACGCCGCATGCCAGTGGTCCTGGTTGGCGACGGGTGCCTCGGATGCCGACGCGGCACGCTCGCCACGGGCGAAGAAGACACCGACGCAGCCCACGACGACGATCGCGATGATCAGCGCGGGATACCCCATGTTCCGACGCTGACCCGGCGCGCGGCTGACGCCCGCCTGCTGGACCTTCTTGATCTTCTTTGCCGACGACGCCTTGCCCATACGGGCTGACACGGTAGTCGCCACGCTGCGCGGTTCCGAACCGGGCGGGAGAATTGGCGTCGCTCCGGCGCCGGGCCGCTGATGGACCTGATCGACCCCTCAGGATCGAGGTGGGCGAGCCACCTGTTCGAAGAGCTGCTCGTAGGCGAGTCCGACCGCCGCCGGTGACACCCAGTCCTCGACGAACGCACGCCCGGAACGGCCGAGCTCGGCTCGCCGGGCAGGATCGTCGAGCAGGCCGTCCAGCGCGGTGCAGAACGCGTCGATGTCCTCGGGCGGGACCGAGACGCCCGCGCCCGCGGCCGCGACGGTCTCGGCGACCTCGGTGCCGGCGTCGACGCTCGCCAGCACCGGCCGGCCAGCGGCCAGGATCGAGTACAGCTTCGACGGCACGCTGGACCGCGCCAGGCCCCGCTTGAGCGGCACGAGGTGCAGGTCGGCGGCCGCCAGCACCTCCGGCAGTCGCTCGCGGGGCTGCATCGGCACGAAGGTCAGGTTGTCGAGGCCCTCGGCGGAGCGGCGCAGCGGCTCGAGTGCGGCGCCTCCCCCGTTGATCACGAATCGCACGTCGGCGCGGTCCCGGTGCCGCCTCGCGGCCTCGACGACGAGGTCCAACGACTGCGACATGCCCACGTTGCCGGCGTACATGACCACCGTGGCGTCACCCAGCCCGTGCTCGCGCCGGTAGTCGTTCATCCGGTCGGTCGGCGAGATGCGCTCGGTGTCGACGAAGTTCGGGATCACGTGCACGCGCTCGGGGCGACGACCGCGCAGCTTCGCCGCGACGTTGTCCCGCAGGTCGTCGGAGAGCACCGTGACCGCGTCGGCGCGCCGGTACAGGAAGCGCTCCAGGGCCGAGGCCACCGCGATCACGCGCCGATCGGTGATCGCACCGAGCTCGACGGCCACGTCGGGGAACACGTCCTGGATGTTGAACACGAACGGCGCCCGCCGGGTGGCCGCGGCGAGCCAGCCGGCGACACCGAGCGGCAACGGCGGCGACATGACCATGACGGCATCGGGGCGGGTCCGCGTGCAGAGCGCCGCGATCGTCGCCATGCCGGTGAACCCGCCGAAGGCGACCGCACGCGCCGGGATGTTCGTCTTGTCGGTCGGGAACGGGTGGAGGCGTGTGATGCGCCCCCAGGGCTGCGTCTCGGTGCGCCAGAGGCGGCCGCGCCACTCGGGCTCGACGGCGTGCTCCCGGTACCAGGGCAACGACGTCACGATGTGGAGCTGGTGGCCGCGATCGGCGAGCGCCTCGGCGATCGCGGTCATCACCTCACCCGTGGGAGCGACGTCGGGTGCGTAGTGGGGGCAGAGGATCAGGAGGTTCATGTGGTCTTCGCTGCGGCTCGGTAGGCGGCGACGAGGTCGGTCCCGGTCCGCCGGGGCGAGAAGCGTGCTGCCAGCTCGTGTCCCTGTGAGATCCGCTCCGCCCGCTCCAGCGGGCTCAGCGCCAGCACAGACTGCATGGCCGCGGCCCAGGCTGTCACGTCGGCGGCGTCGACGAGGTCGCTCGGTGCGACGACCTCCGGCAGCGACCCCGCCGCGGCGGCGACGACCGGGCAGCCCCGCACCATGGCCTCGAGTGCCGGCAGGCCGAATCCCTCGTAGTTGGACGGCACGACCACCGCTGCGGCACCCGAGTACAGCGCTTCGAGTCGATCACGGGACACCCGTCCTGTGCGTCGCACCCGGTCGTCGAGACCGAGGGCGGTGACCCGGGCCCTGACATCCGCCTCGCACTGCCCCTCGCCCCCGGCGAGCACGAGGGTCACCGAGGGGTCCTCCCTGGCGACGAGCGAGAAGGCGTCGAGCAGCAGCCGGTGCTGCTTGTGCGGGTAGGTGATCGCCGGATACAGGAAGTAGGGCGCTGCAGGCACCGGCGGATCGTCCGATCCGGACCCGACGGATGATCCCGAGCGCTCCGGACGGGGGCCGTGCACGAACCACGGCACGACGCGGACCTTCTCGGGCTCGACGCCGAGCAGCTCGACGACGCGGCCGCGGGTGAACTCGCTCGGGACGCACACGACGGCGGCGGCCCTCGCTGAACGTCCGATCATCGACGTGATGTAGGCGCGCTTGGTGCGCGAGAAGTTGCCCGGCAGGTCCAGCGGCTGGAGGTCGTGGATGGTCAGCACGCTGCGCCCGGGTGCTACCAGAGGGGCCACGCCGCCCGCGTGGTGGACCACGTCGGCTCCCGTGCGACGGGCCGTACGGGCGAGCCAGGTCTGCTCGGCCAGCACCCGTCTGGCCTTGTTCGCGCCGCTCAGATCGTTGACCTCGACCCCTACGCGTTCGACCAGGTCCTGGTGCGCGGCAGGGAACGAACCGAGCACCGCCAGTCGGAGCTCGAGGTCGGCCTCGTCGAGGTCGACCACCGCTCGCAGCGCGTCGGTCACCGAGTCCTCGCTGCCGCCGACGACGCCGGGCACGAGCCACAGGAGGTTGACGAGCACCCTCACGTCGACACCATCACGTCAGCACCGTCACGTCAGCACCTCGGCGTAGACCGACGTGGTCAACCGGGCGGTCTCGTCCCAGGTCCAGCGGCCGGCACGTTCGCGTGCGGCTGCCCGCAGGCGCCGGGCGAGCGACTCGTCGTCGAGCAGCGACGCCAGCGCTGAGGACAGGTCCTCGGGCCGGGCCGGATCGACCAGCAGCGCGGTGTCCCCCGCGACCTCGGCGGTGGACGTCGTCGACGACGTCACGATCGCAGCCCCCGCCGCCATCGCCTCGAGCACGGGCAGCCCGAAGCCCTCGGCGCTCGAGGGGAAGCAGAAAGCGTTCGCCGCGCGCATCAGCCCGGGCAGGTCCCCGGAGGGGACGAACCCGAGGCGGGCCACCGGGAAGGGCACGTCGGGCAACTCGTCCGCCTCCCCCCAGCCGGCCGGACCGGCGAGCGCGAGCGTCAGCTCCGGACGACCGAGCGAGCACATCGCGTCGACCAGGGTGGCCAGGTTCTTGCGCGGCTCGAGGGTCCCCACGAACAGCACGAAGGGCGCCCGCAGACCGTGTCGGTCGGCGACCTCGGCCGCCCGCTCGTCGTCGACGTCGACGGGGTCCACCCCGTAGGGCACGACGCGGAGTCGACGCTCGTCGAACCCCGCCGCGACGCAGTCGTCCGCGGTCGCCCGGCTCGGCACGATGACACGAGCCGCGTGATCCCGGATCCAGTGCAGTCCGGCTCGCATGAGCCGCGCGCCGCGTCCCTCGGGGTGCATGCCGTCGTGCAGCGGGAACAGGTCGTTGACCGTCGCGACGAGTGGCGCCCGCCCGAGGGGTGCGCGCATCGGCACCGTCAGGTGCACGAGGTCGACCAGACCGGTCGCGGCTTCGATGCTCGGTCGTCCGGTGCGCTCCCAGGCGTCGTAGAGCAACGGCAACGGCAGCGGCAACCGGGCGACGGGGATCGGCGGGGTCCACGGCGACGGGGGCGACGACGCCGCCGACCAGGTCCGAGGTCGCCGCAGCTCGCCCGAGGGGCCCACACCGACGAGGTCGAGCTCGCCGGCGGCGACGAGTGCCCGGACGAGACCGAGCGCTGCGGACGCGGTGCCACCGGGAACGCGGTGCCAGCACTGCGTCAGCGTGACGGCGACCTTGGGGAGCCCGGACATCGGGCCAGTCTCCCATGCGTCGCGCGGAGCGCCGGGCACCCGGACCGCGCTGGATGACCCCCGAACCACCCGGCGATCACCCCGCTGCGGTGGTCGGGCGGCCGGCTCCGACGACGTCAGCTGCGGCCGATGCCCTGGTAGGCGAACCCGCGACGTTCGAGCGCCGAGCGGTCCAGCACGTTGCGGGTGTCGACGACCGCCGGGGCCGAGAGCGCGCCGGCGACCCGATCGAGGTCGACACGTCCGAACTCCGGCCACTCGGTCAGCACCACGAGGGCATCGGCGCCCTCGCAGGCGTCGTAGGGGTCGGCGCAGGTGGTGAGCCCGTCCACGACGTGGGTGCCCGCGACGACCTGGGGGTCGAAGGCGCGGAGCTTCGCCCCTGCGGCCACCATGCGGTTCGCGATCTCGATGGCGGGCGAGTCCCGCAGGTCGTCGGTGCCGGCCTTGAACGTCAGGCCCCACACCGCGACGGTGCGGCCGTCGAGCGGTGCACCGATGACCTTCGTCGTCTTGTCGAGCACACGTTCGAACTGCTCGACGTTGACCTGCACCACGTCACGCAGGAGCTGGAAGTCGTAGCCGGCGTCGGCCGCGATGCGGATGAGCGCGCTGGTGTCCTTCGGCAGGCAGCTGCCACCCCAGCCGGGTCCCGGCTGCAGGAACTTCTCGCCGATGCGGCGATCGAGTCCGAGACCGGTCACCACGTCGTCGATGTCGGCGTCCACCGACTCGGCGATGGCGGCGATCGCGTTCACGTAGCTGACCTTGAGCGCCAGGAACGCGTTGGATGCGTACTTGATGAGCTCGGCCGACGCCGGGTCGGTCACCAGCATTGGAGCGGACAGCCGGAGGTGCAGCTGCGCGACGCGGAAGGCGACCGCGGAGTCCTCGGCACCGATCACGACGCGCTCGGGGTGCAGGAAGTCCCACACCGCGGAGCCCTCTCGGAGGAACTCCGGGTTCGACACGACGTGCACGTCGTCGCGTCCCAGCGCCGTGGCGACCACGTCGGTCGAGCCCACGGGCACCGTCGACTTGTTGATCACGATCGCTCCGGCGGCGAGGTGCGGGCCGATCGAGCGGGCGGCCGCCTCGATGTAGGACAGGTCGGCAGAGCCGTCGGCCGCCTGCGGCGTCGGCACGCACAACAGCACGAACTCGCGGTCGACCACGCCGGCGACGGTGTCGGAGGTGAAGCGCAGTCGCCCCGCGGCGCGGCCCTCGGCCACGATCTCGGCGAGGCCGTCCTCGCTGATCGGCATGACGCCGTCCTCGATCCGGGCGATCTTGGCGGTGTCGTTGTCGATGCAGGTGACCTCATGGCCGAGGTGTGCCAGGCAGGCGCCCGTGGTCAGTCCCACGTACCCCGTACCCACCACCGCGATGCGGTTGCTCATGCCTCTGGTGCCTCTCGTGCCGGTCGTGCCCCGTCCTGTGACGGGACGGGTGGGCAGCTTACCGAGTCAACGACAGGTGGCTGCCTTCGCCGGATCGGTCGGGACCACTCCGGGAGCGGTCGTGGTCGTGATGCCCGGCAGCGAGATCTCGGAGCCGCCGTCGCCGGTGGCCGCACCCGGATCGGTGGTCGAGCTCGCGTCGGTGGTCGACGGCGCATCGGTGGTCGAGGTGCCCTCTGTGGGATCGGTCGTCGTGGTCGCCGGCGGCAGCAGATCGGCCGGCAGCTGATCGACGGGGATCGCCTCGGTGCGCACCGTCCCGAAGTCCGAGCCGACCTCGAGCACGACGCGGGCACCCGGCAGGTCCTCGTCGAGGTCGAACTCCGGCACGATGTCGAGCTGGGTCGCGAGCAGGATCGCCGCCTCCCGACCGTTCGGGCCGTAGGTGATCGAGGTCCGCTCCTGGCGGGATCCGTCCTCGACGACCTCGGCGTCGAAGGCCGCGGCGTCGAGCTGACCGGCGATGCCGGCGAGCTCGTCCGCCCGACTGTCGGGACCGCTGACGTCGACGATGACGTTGCGGGGCTGCAGCGGTGCACCGGGATCGACGCCGCGGAACGGGACCAGCAGCGGTTCGGCCTCGTCCCACACGACGTCCTGGTAGGCGACGCCGCCACGCAGGCCGCCGACGGTCGGGACCTGGACCGACTCGAGTGAGTCCGGGTTGAACGACTGGAAGCTGCCCAGGAGGCTGACGATCGTGCCCACGTCGAGGGTCTCGTCGAGCGTCACCGACCCCGCCGCCGCGTTGACCACGCCGACCGCGGTGCTCGGGTTGCGAAGGCCCTTGTCGGCAGCGCGACGCAGTGCTCGCTTGATGAAGTCCTGCTGACGGGTGATGCGGCCGAGGTCACCGGTGCCGTCGGTGCGCCACCTGCCGTCCTCCTTGTACTCGAAGTGCCGCGAACGGGCGTACGCCAGCGCCTGGACCGGGTCGAGCATCCGACAGCCCGGCTCGACGACCTCGAGGCCGGTCTCCTTGTCACGCACCTCGGTGGCGAAGTACACCGGCACGCCGCCGAGCACCTCGACGAGGTCGCGGAAGGACTGGAAGTCGATCTCGACGTAGTTGTCGATCGGGATGCCGAAGTTCCGCTTGATGGTCCTGACCAGGTTCTTGGGGCCGTCCGCTCCGCTGATCGCGGTGTTGATGCGGTCCATGCCACCGCCCGGCGAGATCGAGAGCCGGCTGTCGCGCGGGATGGAGAGCAACCGGACCGATCCGTCGCGGGGATCGACGCGCAGGATCATGACGACGTCCGCGAGCGTCCCGAGCTGCGAGCGTCCCTCGGTCACGGCGTCGCCCTCGGCGAGTCGCGCCGCGGAGTCGGTCCCGATGATGAGGAAGTTGCGGGGCTCGCTGACCTCGACCGGCGGGGACAGCGACGAGCCGACGTCGACGACCGGGATGCTCTCGTACTTCGTCCGCGCCGTGCTGAGCCCGTACGCGGCACCGAGGCACGCCACCACGAGCAGCGAGTTGACACCCAGCAGGAGCCGCTGCGGCCAGGAGCGATGGGCGCGGCGTGCGCGGGTTCGTGCCACGGGGCGAAGGTAGCAGCACACACCTGTGGCCCTGAGGTCACAGCCGTACACTCCTGACCATCGTTTCAGCGAGCTCCGCCCCCGCGTTCCGGCCCCGCCGCCCCGACCGTCCCGCCACACCGCTCGCGGTCGTCGGCGGGCACGTCTGCACCGGGCTCCTCGAGGTGACCTCGGACCTGTCGGTGCTCGAGACGTCCGGGTTTTGGTCGGTGGTGCTGCCCTTCGAGGGCGACCCGGTCTGTGCCCGCTTCGAGTCGGTCCGTCCGGCTCGCCCGTGGCCCGGTGCCCGCTGGCTCGGCCCGGCACCCGAGGACTGGTCGACGAGCATCAGCCGCGACGAGTTCATGGCATCGGTCGACACCATCCGCTCGCAGATCGCCGCGGGCGACGTCTACCAGGTGAACCTCACGCGTCGGCTGAGCGCGCCGCTCCCCGTCGCGCCGCCGGGGCGTTCTACCGACATCGCGGCCCTCGGCGCCGCGCTCGCGGTGGGCAATCCGGCTCCGTACTCGGCGGTGGTGCGGCTCCCGGACCACGGCATCGCCGTCGCGAGCGCCTCGCCCGAACGGTTCCTGCGACGCGACGGCGACGTGGTGAGCTCGTCGCCGATCAAGGGCACCGCCGCCACCGCCGACGGCTTCCTCGAGAAGGACCGTGCCGAGAACGTGATGATCGTCGACCTGGTCCGCAACGACCTCGGACGGGTCTGCGAGTGGGGTTCGGTGCGCGTGCCGGGACTGCTCGAGATCGAGCCGCACCCCGGCCTGCACCACCTGGTCAGCACCGTCGAGGGACGGCTGCGCCCGGGTGCGGGCTGGGCCGACCTGGTCGACGCCACGTTCCCACCGGGATCGGTCACCGGTGCGCCGAAGCTCGCAGCCCTCGAGTCGATCGCACGGCTCGAACCGGTCGGCCGAGGGCTGTACTGCGGAGCGATCGGCTGGGTCGACGCGGACCGGGGCTGTGGCGACCTGAACGTCGCGATCCGGACGTTCTGGATCGAGGACGACGCGCTCCACTTCGGCACCGGCGGCGGCATCACCTACGGGTCGGACCCGGCGGGCGAATGGGCCGAGACCGAGCTGAAGGCCCAACGTCTGCTGGCGGTGGCCTCGTCGTCCTCCGCCGACGGCATCCTCGACAAGGAGCATCACCATGCCTGACGCCGACACCCCCGAGCCCGGAGCGACCGACGCCGCGTCGTCCCCCGTGGTGTGGATCGACGGCGCGCTCCGGCCACCCGACGACGCGTGGCTCAAGTGGTCGGACCACGGATTCACCGTGGGCGACGGCGTCTTCGAGACGATCGAGCTCCGCCGTGGCGCAGCGTTCGCCCTGACCCGCCACCTCGACCGACTCGTTCGCAGCGCCGCCGGGCTGCGCCTGCCCGCACCGGATCGCGCCAACGTGCAGCAGGGCGTCGACGTCGTCGCCGCCGCCTGGGGCGACGAACCCGGCAGGCTGCGGATCACCTACACCGCAGGTGCGGCGCCCATGGGGTCCGAACGCGGCACCGAGGGCACGACGCTGGTCATCGCCGCGTCCGAGATGACGGTGCGCACCGAGCCGACCGCGGTGATCGTGGTGCCGTTCACCCGCAACGAACGCGGCGCCCTCGTGGGGCTGAAGACCACGTCGTACGCCGAGAACGTGCTGGCGCTCGACCTCGCCCGCGCCGAGGGGGCGTCCGAGGCCCTCTTCGCCAACACCGCAGGGATGCTCTGCGAG